>JBEQAI010000148.1:0-8108 GCA_041640415.1 Ammoniphilus sp.
AACTAAATACTTCCGCTCGTGCTGCAACATCACGCTCAAAGCATCCTCTGACTGCAGAGGTAACCGTCTTGGAGCCCGGCTTCTTGACGCCGCGCATTGTCATGCACATATGCTCTGCTTCAACCACAACGACAACCCCCTGGGGCTCGAGCATTTCCATGATGCTATTGGCTACAACAGAAGTAATTCGTTCTTGCAACTGAGGGCGCTTAGCAACTGCCTCAACGGCTCTTGCCAGCTTACTGAGTCCTACAACTCTTCCCCCTTGCGGTATGTATGCCACATGAGCCTTCCCAAAAAACGGAACGAGGTGGTGCTCACACGTCGAATAAAAAGGAATATCCTTAACTAATACGAGCTCTTCGTGTTCCTCACTGAATATAGCAGAAAAATATTCCTTGGGTTCAATATGTATCCCTTGAAAAATCTCTTCGTACATCCTTGCCACTCTAGCGGGCGTATCTAATAAGCCTTCCCGGTCTGGGTCTTCGCCCACCGCTTCTAAGATCATCCTAACCGCTTGTTTAATTTTCTCATGATCTACACTCATCTTTTTCCTTCGCCTCCTACTCCAAAACACATTCCAATCATAGCACCTGATCATAAAAATTGCAAAATTCGAGTTCGTTCACTAAAATACTTACTGGATAGAAAAACTTATTAACATTGTGAGTATCTACTGATAAAATGAAAGATGGCATTTTGATCGTATAACTTAAAGATTGCATAGACTTCATAGATCATCATCCGGCTTTTTATGCCAGAAAGAAGGTTACCAAAAATGAATAAAGGTTTGAAATGGGTTTCCGTATTAACCACTATTGGGATGTTTCTTGTGCTTATCGCTGGCTCTCTCGTGACGAAGACGGGATCTGGGCAAGGCTGCGGGAATACATGGCCGTTATGTCATGGGCAATTCGCACCACTTGATAGCTTGGAATCCATCATCGAATATAGCCATAGAGCCATTTCTGGGGTTGTCGGAATTCTCGTGGTTATTCAATCCGTTTGGTCTTGGCGTCAATTAGG
Source organism: Ammoniphilus sp. (assembly GCA_041640415.1). Classification (GTDB taxonomy): domain Bacteria; phylum Bacillota; class Bacilli; order Aneurinibacillales; family RAOX-1; genus YIM-78166. The sequence continues at coordinate 1,030 of JBEQAI010000148.1, forward strand.
AGACAAGCCTGGAGTAAAGGCTTTTGCTTTCCTAGGTTTTTTCTTCACTTTCCTTCAAGCTCTACTAGGAGCTGCGCAGGTTATGTGGGGACAGTCTTCAGCCGTGCTAGCCTTGCACTTTGGTTTTTCCCTTACAGCTTTTGCTTCCGTATTATTGCTGACGATCCTCGTATTCGAAGGACGAATGATCCAGCCACAAAAGCTGGGCTCCATTACTAAGCAGCTGCGAAATTCAATTTGGTTGCTTGCCGTTTATTGCTACATCGTGGTCTACCTAGGTGCATACGTTCGCCACACCAAGTCAGGACTCGGCTGTGTAAGCTGGCCGAAATGCAATGGGTACTGGATTCCCGACCTTATCGGCTCAGGCTCTGTTGCTGTCCAATTCTTCCATCGACTAGCAGCTCTTATATTCTTGATCCTTGTGATATGGCTTACTTACGTAATTGTAAAGTACTATCGCGCTAGAAAAGATCTTTACTATGGATCCATTGCCCTTCTCATCTTTACGATCCTTCAGGTCCTAAGCGGCGGCTATGTGGTTCTAGCCCGTTTGGCCCTTGGACCAGCTTTGATCCACAATACCATAATAGCTGGACTGTTTGGCATCGTCTGTTATATGTGTTTCCAAACCTTAGACCATAACCAAGCCGCTCAAGAATCTGAAAGTAAGAAGGGGGCTATACATGGATAAGCGAATGCTCACGATTATGGTCATCCTTGTGACCATTTTCATTGGCTTTGGAATGATTATTCCTGTTCTTCCTAATATGATAGAAGATGCGCAAGCCGCAACCTACCACCTAGGCCTTATGCTTTCGCTGTACTCTGCCATGTCCTTCTTTCTATCTCCCCTATGGGGTGCTTTTTCTGACCGCATAGGACGAAGGCCAATCATCATGACGGGGGTTTTTGGCTTTAGCCTAAGCTTCTTCCTTTTTGGAATCTCGGATCAGAATCTCTGGATGATGTACGCCTCCCGTATACTAGGTGGCGCCTTCTCTGGTGCAGCGACGGCTTGTTGCATTGCTTACATTGCAGACATCACGTCCGAAGAAAATCGAACAAAGGGCATGGGACTAGCCGGCATGTCCATCGGACTAGGCTTCATCTTCGGCCCGGCATTCGGCGGACTCCTCAGTGTGTTCGGCAACGAGCTGCCGTTTTTTGCTGCTTCTGCCCTGTCTTTAGGTACACTGATTTTTGCCTGGTTTGTATTGAAAGAATCTCATCAGCCGAAAGCATCTGGCCAGCCTGAGGCTCGTGAATCTCGGTGGAAAGCCTTTGCAGGGCCGCTTAAACATCTTTACGTCCTTTCCTTTCTAGTCTCGTTTACACTAGCTGGCTTAGAAAGTACCCTCCAATTTTTCCAAGTGGCTAAAATTGGGGCCTCAGCCTTAGAAATGGGCATGATGTTTGCCATTAGCGGAGTGGCTGGAGCTGTTATCCAAGGATACGTAGTCAGGAAAAAAATCAAAAAGGGAATGGAAAGCAAAGCTATATTAATTGGTTTACTCGTATCGGGGACCGGCTTTATCCTCATTCTTTTTTCTGTTAACTTCTGGACAGCGGCTCTGTATGTCACAATATTTGGTATCGGAAATGCCCTTATACGTCCTTGTGTTACCTCTCTTGTCACCCAAAAGACCACAGTGGGGCAAGGCGTTGCATCTGGACTTATCTCATCGATGGATAGCTTAGGACGTATTCTAGGCCCGCTTATTGGCTCCCTGCTCTTCTATTACGATATCACCTACCCGTTTTTATTCGGTGGAGCTGTTCTTTTTATGGGAATTTCCTTAGTCTACTCCTATCGCGCAGCCGATCAAAAATTCTACGTTTCAAAAGTAAGCTAATAGCCCAAAAGGTCCTTATAGGGCCTTTTCTTTTTTAGTACAAAAAAAATCCACACCCTGAGGTGTAGATTTTATCTTGCTATGTACGGATTATACGCCAGCAACGGAATCCTTAAGGGATTTACCCGGCTTGAATGCTGGAATTTTGCTAGCAGAGATTTCGATTTCTTCTCCAGTTTGCGGATTGCGCCCTTTACGGGCTGCTCTCTCGCGAACCTCAAAGTTACCAAAACCAATAAGCTGAACCTTATCACCGTTTTTCAGAGCGTTCTCGATCGCATCGAATACGGCTTCAACTGCTTTTGTTGCATCTTTCTTAGTAAGCTCAGCTGCTTCGGCTACATAAGAAATAAGTTCTGTCTTATTCATTGTTTCACCTCCTCCCAATGAGTTGGCCTTCGTACTTACTACTTTCTTTAACCATTTCGCAATGATTTATACCTATTTACTAGAATTTCTTTCTAAACAGCCTGATCATAACCTCAAGCACCACGCGCAACGATAGCGCTTTTATTCTCGTAACATGCTTTATATTAATATAGAAAACCGCTGAGTTCAAGGGGTTTTGTTATGAAATATGGATTTTTCGCCAAATTTTTCACTAGATTTATAGATATTAAGGAGTAAATCAAAAAAAGACCCCCATCTAAAGAAGATGGAAGCCTTAGTATCAGGTTTGCTCTTAGAGAATAATGGCAATTAACCCACCGGAGCCTTCATTTATAATTCTTTGAAGGGTTTCCTGAAGCTTATACCGAGCATTTTCCGGCATCATGCCCAGCTTCGCCGAAATGCCTTCATTTACAATAGAGTTAAGCGAGCGTCCGAAAATATCGGAATTCCAGATGCTAAGCGGATCTTCCTCGAAGTCCTGCATTAGATAGCGTACAAGCTCTTCGCTCTGCTTTTCCGTTCCGATAATCGGCGAGAATTCTGATTCCACATCCACTCGAATCATATGAATCGATGGCGCTGTCGCTTTTAAACGAACACCGAAACGGCTGCCCTGGCGTATGATCTCCGGTTCATCTAGTGTCATCTCTTGAATGGAAGGCGGCGCAATACCGTAGCCCGTTTGTCTTACCATATTCAATGCAACTGCTACCCGGTCATACTCACGCTTGGCATGGGAGAATTCCTGCATGAGCTGAAGAAGATGATCCTTGCCGCGAATTTCAACGCCGACTACTTCTACGAGAATTTGATCATATAAGTAATCAGGTGCATAGAGATCAATTTCTGCTATCCCTTGCCCCATGTTCATATCAGACAAGGAGGCTTTTTCAATAAACTCGTAATCGCTGAAATGCCCCACTACGCGATCTACATCTCTTAAACGGCGAATTTCTTTTACAGTTTCTCTTACGCTTTCCTCGTAGTTCTGACGGAGCCAGTGATCATCATGAAGGACCATCACCCAGCTAGGAAGGTTAACGTTCACTTCGTGCACAGGGAATTCGAAAAGCACCTCTCGAAGGGTAGACATGGCATCCGCCTCTACCATATCATCCACACTCATGACCAATACGGGTACATCATGTTTCTCCATGAGCTGGCTGCGCAGATCCTGAGCTTCCTTTCGTTCTGGATGCACGGAGTTCACGACCACGATGAACGGCTTCCCAACTTCTTTTAGCTCTGCGATTACTCTTTCTTCGGCTTCTATATAACCTTCTCTTGGTATTTCGGCAATCGACCCGTCCGTTGTGATCACGACCCCTAGAGTAGAGTGATCTTGAACAACCTTGCGCGTCCCGATTTCCGCTGCCTCTTCAAATGGAATAGGCTCGTCATACCAAGGGGTATTAATCATGCGAGGACCGTTTTCGTCTTCATACCCTTTGGCTCCCGTTACGGCATACCCAACGCAATCGACAAGCCGCACATTAATTTCCAAGCCATCGGCCACATGAATTTCCACAGCCTGATTGGGAACGAATTTAGGCTCTGTGGTCATGATGGTGCGTCCAGCTGCGCTCTGCGGCAATTCATCTTTCGCGCGGGCCCGATCCGTTTCACTCTTAATGTTCGGCATGACCACGAGTTCCATGAATCGTTTGATAAAAGTAGATTTACCTGTGCGGACAGGACCAACTACGCCTATGTAGATGTCTCCCCCTGTCCGTTCTGCAATATCTTTAAAAATATCTACTCGTTCCACATTCTTACCTCCCCTTCAAAATAAATGCTTCATTGGACTCTAGGATAGATTAGGACATTATAAATATATGAGGCGGTGGCGAGTTTATGATCAATATTAGTTCTGTAAAAATAAAAAGAACAATTGACAAGGCAATTGTTCTTTTTGATCAACGATCGCACCCCTTTGCCTTTATAAACCATCCTATGGCATGGGCAAGAGATCTATGACAATGAGGGGTAAAAATTATTTTTACTTCAGCGTTGGAATTCCTTCAATAAGCGAGTACGGAAATGCTTTAACCGGTACATAAAGGGAATTCTGTGGAATCAATTCAAGGAGATCCTTACCTGCTGGGTGTGGCGCTTGTAGACCCTGGATAATTTGGCTTAGATCTTTTTGATAATCGATCCCGACCACTCCATCAGCTGACATAACGACCGGCAGCTCATTGCCCGTTATTGGACTTAAGACGGTGGCCTTAGCCTTCGCCACACCAATCTTCCTCAAATCGATCTTAAAATATCCAGGTTGCAAAACTTCTGCTACAGGAAGACTTTTATTCTGCATATGATAGCGGCTTACCCTCGTTTGGATGTCATGGATATGTTCCACCATCTTTAAGTCGAGCAGCCTAACCGTGGGCTGAACCTCTACATTCGTTAACACGAATAAATGTGAACCCCCCTGCTCGAAAGCGGCTCCCGGCATATAAGGCAAGTATTTAGGTACAAGTTGATTAAATTGAATCACATATTTTTCAAAAATAGGGGTATTGGCTTCTTTGGTGGCGATCGGAAGTACCCGCGTTTCAGCAAAATACTGATCAATTGCGCCCTGCACCATCTGAACCTGTTGCAGAGGCGGAAGCTGATTTTCTAGTTTTCGTTCTTGGGGGTACATGCAGCCCGTCAAAACCGTGATGAGCATCACAATCCAAAGTCTGTTCATTTCTATATTCCTTCCTTTTCCTGGCGCTGTCGTTCCATCTGCTCTTTGACAGTGCTCTTCCATGCCTCTTCAGGAACTTGTACCAGAAGGGGGCCATATACGCGTGTTTGACAAGCCAGCCGATACCCCTCTGCAAGGGCTTGTTCGCTTAGCATTTTCATCTCCTGTGCCGAAGGGAGAGATACCAAAGGACTAGCAGTCGCGATCTTCACCTTGCAAGTCGTACAAGTACCATTACCATTACATCGGTTGCGAATGGCTATGCGGTTCTTAAGAGCACTCTGGAGTATATTTTCTCCTTTATTAACCGATACCGTCTTTCCTTTCGGCTGAAACTCAATCTTGACTCTCATAGCAAAACAACGAGAATAAGCAGCAAAGATGGGATCAATAACAGGAAGGCAAACGTTGAAACTATAAATCGCGGGATTCCTTTAAGCTTGCTGCGTGCAAATAGAATGGCGATATTGGCCAAAAACATAAGTCCCATAGCCACAAAAGACGACATTTCTTTATCCATTTCTCCACTTTCCTTCTTTCTTTAGTCATCTTTCTCATTATAGCACAAGTTAGCCTAAAATCACCTTTCAGCCCAAGTCTGAATAGTATACAAAAAAGGAGGCATTCGAATGCTATGGATGATTTAAATTGGAAAAATCCAGAACGCGTGAAGCGCAGGCGTCCTACTACCCTCCAGCGTTATTACCCTAAACAAGCCCCTTATCGAGAAGCCTATCAAGAATATCCACTTCCTGATATGACCACTCAAGTGAAAATGGTACGTGAACAACTGCTGAAACTTCAATCTACTTTAGAAAACATCCAGAAATTTGTCGATTCCCTAAACCTCAAAAATCCACCATCCTCATCAGATTGGATTAAGAACCTACACAGCCTAGACTATAGACAAATGATGACCTTACTGCAATCACCAGAAATTCAAGCTCTTGTGGAAACCTTTGCTCAGGACGAGTCTAGCCGGCTAAAAAAAGAAGAGGGGTAACGGATACCGTTACCCCTCTTTGACTGTATCTTCGCCTGTTAAAGGCTGCGTTAATAGAACCCAATATATCCTATGTGGACGATGTGCATAATGTAACCTAGTTAGAAGCCCAATATTTTAAATGGTGGTTCATAAAATTCACTGTATCATCCTATGATAGATACTTCAGTTCTGTGCAATTTCCTCTCCTTCATGACGCTTCAGACGACCCATCAAATCCTCAACGGCACGACGAGGGGACTTGGCTTCGAAGAGGACCTGATAGAGCTCCTTGGTAATGGGCATTTCAACCTGCATTCTTTCCGCAAGCTCATAGGCTGCCTTCGTCGTCTTCACGCCTTCAACAACCATACCCATTCGGTCCAGCACTTCTTCCAAAGACATCCCTTGCCCAAGCAGGTTTCCTGCTCTCCAGTTTCGACTGTGCTTACTTGTACAGGTAACAATTAAATCACCTACTCCAGCCAAGCCGGAAAACGTCATGGGATCCGCACCCAGATGGACACCTAGCCGGCTAATTTCCGCCAATCCTCTTGTCATCAGAGCTGCCTTTGCATTATCGCCAAACCCTAGCCCGTCCGAAAGACCTGCGCCAAGGGCAATAATATTCTTAAGCGCTCCTCCAATTTCGAGTCCCATAACATCAGGATTAGTATAGACCCGAAAATAAGCATTCATCAATAAATCTTGTGCTTGTTCAGCTGCTTCAATAGGTTGGGAAGCAACTACCACGGTAGTAGGAGATTTCTGGCTGACTTCTTCAGCATGGCTTGGACCGGAGAGCACAACAATACGAGAATGAACAGAAGCAGGCAATTCTTCTTGAAGGACTTCCGATATCCGCTTATAGGTTCGCAGTTCTAATCCTTTCACAGCATGAACCAATAAAGTCCCTGGTTCTATCCAAGGGGCAGCCTCTCTGGCCAGCTCCCTTATACCATGTGAGGGAACGACAAACAAAACGACTTGTTTTCCCCCTATTGCCTCTTCTAGATTGGTTGAGCACGTAATTAACTCTGATAGTTTAATGTTTGGAAGATACTTGCTATTGGTGTGATGTTGGTTAATTTCTTGTGCTTGGTCTGCTCTCCTCGACCACATGTGCACACGATGTCCATTATCTGCCAAT
>JBEQAI010000149.1:0-8070 GCA_041640415.1 Ammoniphilus sp.
CTTTCTGCGCCTCATAATAGCAGCTGCCTTAAACAGGTATCTGGCTCGGTGATCAGGAGGCACTGCCTTCCAGCTTTCGAATGTTTTAGCCGCAGCTTGAATCGCCTTTTCCGCGAGGTGTTGGTCTGCTTTAGAAACCGTTCCCACCACCTGCTCCTTAAGCGCTGGATTAATGGAGACAATTTTATTTTCCGTGCGGATTCGTTCTCCACCGATAATCAGATCATAATCTCGGCCTAGCTCTTGTTCCACCTTGTGCAATGCTTGTTCAAAATCTTGTCGATTCTTTTCATTGGTAAAATCGGTAAACGGTTCTGGACGGTAGTCAATTAGCACAGAGAGATTCCCTCCTCAAAATCATCTATGTGTTTATCATACCCCGTTCACACCATTTATTTCCTTCAATTTTCCCTTCACATTCGGCCATTCATGATCCAGGATGCTAAAGTAAACGGAATCCCTTCTGTAGCCATCGGCGAGGATCCGATGGTAGCGGATTGTTCCTTCATACTGGGCACCAAGCCTTGCAATAGCTGTCAGCGAGCGCTCGTTACGCGAATCAGCCTTGAATTGGACTCGAATCATGTTCATTTTTTCAAAGGCATGCCGCAATAGAAGGTATTTACACTCCGTATTGACGCTGGTTCTCCATACTTTTGGATTAAGCCATGTCCATCCAATCTCGAGCCCCTTATTCTGCGGCACAATGTCCAAGTAGCGAGTGCTTCCGACAATCGATTCAGTCTGCTTATCATAAATCGTGAACACCATCGAGCTCCCTTGCTCTTGCTCCTTCAAAGCCTCCTGTATAAAGAGATTCACTTGATCTTGCGTATTCACTGGGTAAGGCATGTAGGGCCAAATCTCAGTAGCCTGCCCTGCCTGGAGTAGGCCCTCTGCGTGGGATGGGCATATTGGGATCAGTTTGACTCGTGTTCCTTCTAATTGATGGGTGGAATAGACCATAAATCATTGTCTCCTCTTCCTTGGTTGTTATCTCCATAGTACGAGAAGAATTGACAGATCAAAAGAGGTAATTTAGATGGTGGGAGGAGTTAAGAAGATGAGTGTTCTATAAAACAGGCACCCTACTTGAGTAGATGCCTATGTTATTCAACCATGACATCTTTCTGCCTTTTCGACTCCAGAAAGATTTTAAACTCTTCCTTGGTCACGTTTGATTTCATAGCTAGTTCGATCAATTCCATCCACTGTGGTTCAAGCGAAGTATTCTTTTCTTTAGATTGGACACTTTCCAACATATTTTCCAAAGTCTCGTCCCCCTAGTGTTTTTTATCGTATATAGACCTATTTTATCACACCACAGTCAAATTTTGCTAAAATATTGCAAAATGTAGGTCTTTTGTCACAATTGCTCGATGAGGTAATAAAACCCAGTCCTAAGACTGGGCTAGCTCTATAACAAAGCAATAAATTCTTCTTCTGTAATGACCTTAACATTAAGTTCCTGTGCTTTTTTCAGCTTAGAGCCCGCAGCCTCTCCCGCTACGACAAGATCAGTTTTCGCGCTTACGCTTCCCGAAACCTTCCCGCCGCGCTCTTCAATAGCAGTCTGAGCTTCTTTTCGACTTAACTGTTCAAGTGTACCTGTAAGTACAACGGTCTTGCCAGCGAAGGCTGAGTCCGTAGGTAATTCCTCTACCCGTGGTCCTTTATATTCAAAGTTAACCCCAGCTTGACGAAGCTTCTCTAGGGTTTCGTGGACAGCAGCGTTAGCAAAGTAAGCTACAATACTATGCGCCATTTTCGGTCCAATTTCATCGATCGCGATTAATTCCTCTTCAGACGCTTCTACTAGTCGATCCAAGGTGAGAAACGTTTGACTCAGCGTCTTAGCAGCTTTGGCTCCGACGAGGCGAATCCCCAAACCAAATACCAGTTTTTCCATGGAGTTCTGCTTGCTAGCTTCGATGGCAGCTAACAAGTTATCAACAGACTTAGCTCCCATTCTTTCCAAGCTGAGTAACTCTTCTCGTTTGAGGAAATAGAGATCGGCGACGTTTTGAATGAGTTCATGATTGAAAAGCTGGGTAATGACTTTTTCGCCCAGTCCATCAATATTCATCGCGTTTCGCGAAACAAAATGGATCAGACCCTCACGAATATGGGCAGGGCATGACGGATTGATGCATCGCAAAGCCACTTCGTCCTCTAAACGAACCAGTTCACTCTCACATTCTGGACAGTGTGCAGGCATCACGTAAGGTCGCTCGCTTCCTGTTCTTCTCTCAGCCAACACTCCTACAACTTCTGGGATAATATCCCCAGCTTTTTTGACAATCACATGATCGCCTATCATAATTCCTTTTTCACGAATAATGTCTTCATTATGTAAAGATGCCCTCTTCACGGTCGTCCCTGCAAGACTAACTGGCTTCAAAATAGCTGTAGGAGTTACTGCACCGGTGCGACCTACACTCACTTCAATATCTTCAAGAATCGTCACCACTTCTTCTGCCGGGAACTTATACGCCGTGGCCCAACGGGGGCTTTTTGCAGTAAAGCCTAGCTCGCCCTGGTGAGCGTAGCTATCAACTTTGATAACCATCCCATCAATATCATAAGGCAGCTGACTTCTTTTTTCTGTCCATCCCTCGACAAACGCAATCACATCATCAATGGATGAAAACACTCGGCGTTCTTGATTAACCTTGAAGCCCAGTTGCTCAAGGTAGTCTAAACCTTGACTGTGAGAGTCGATCGGATGACCTTCTACGATCCCGATTCCATAGATGAACAAGTCTAGTTCTCTTTCAGCAGCGAGCTTGGGATCAAGTTGACGCAGGGAACCTGCTGCCACGTTTCGTGGATTGGCAAACAGCTGCTCCCCCTTCTCTTCTCGAATCCGATTGAGCTTCTCAAAAGCCCTCCGAGGCATAAAAGCTTCACCGCGAACCTCGATGGAGACCGGCTCCGTCAGTCTTAATGGCATAGACCGGATGGTTTTTAGATTTTGCGAAATGTCTTCTCCGATCGACCCGTCTCCTCTTGTCGCTCCTTGAATGAACACCCCATCCTCGTAACGCAAAGAAACGGCCAGCCCATCGATCTTAAGCTCACACACGTAACGAACATCCGCAGTGGATACATTTTGCCGCACTCTTCGGTCGAAGTCGCGGAGATCATCCGCCCCGAAACTATTGCCTAGACTGAGCATGGGAACCCGGTGCTCTACTTTTTCAAAAAACGGAAGCGGTTCACCTCCGACCCGTACGCTCGGAGAGTCCTCTGTTTTCAACTCAGGAAAATCGGTTTCTAGCTGGATCAATTCTTTCATTAATTGGTCGTATTCCTGATCCGATATCTGAGGGTTATCTTTTACATAGTATAAGTAATTGTGCTTATTAATTAATTCCCGCAGTTCATTGATTCGTTTTTGTGCGGTTGTTTGTTCCATATGATTCTCCTTTGTTTGGGGTGAAGGCGGGGCCGGAGGCCCGCCTTCCCAGCTTTTACAGCCGCTTGATCGGTGCAAACTTAGCTAATAACTTTTTAATCCCTGTCGGAGCGGAAAAAGCAATATCGAGCTCTAAGCTATCGCCCTGCCCTTTCATGCTCACGACCGTTCCTTGTCCCCATTTTCCATGCTCTACTTTGTCTCCTAGTTTCCAGTCCGCACTCACATCTGCCCCGCGTTGGGCTGTCTGTGCGCCAACTGCTCCAACTGCTGGTCTTTGGAACGTGCGCGCTGGCGTAGACTGAGGTGTTGCTTTTGGTTCGTCCCCTTCGAGAAGCTCTTCCGGGATTTCGCTCAAGAAACGAGAGGCAGGATTCATCGTCGTTCGCCCATATAACGTCCTCATCTTTGCTCGGGTTAGATAAAGCTGCTCTTCTGCTCGAGTAATTCCCACATAAGCGAGTCGTCTTTCTTCCTCCATCTCACTGTCTTCAAACAACGCACGGGAATGAGGGAACACTCCTTCTTCAAGCCCGATAAGGAATACGACCGGGAACTCGAGACCCTTCGCGCTATGGAGCGTCATCATGATGACCTTATTATCTGTATCTTCCTCATCGACAGAATCAATATCCGCGACAAGGGCTAGCTCCGTTAAGAAGGACGTTAAGGTCTTGTCCTCATTTTTATTTTCAAAATCAAGCGTTACAGACAGGAATTCATCAATATTCTCTAATCGTGCTTTTGCCTCTAGTGTGCCTTCCGCCTTATACATTTCGCGATATTCTGTGCGCTTTAGAACTTCCTCGGTCAGCTCGGTTACACTGAGATACTCATTCATTTGCTCTAAATCTTGTATCATCTGTGCAAAGTCAACGATCGTTTTCGCTGCTTTACCAGAAAGACCCAGTTGATCACTTTCCATGATCGCACGATACATCGAGATTCCATGCTGTCCAGCATAATCGGCTATTTTATCAATGGACGCTTGTCCGATCCCACGCTTTGGTACATTAATAATGCGTTGTAAGCTTATATCGTCATCTGGATTGCTAATTAAGCGCAAGTAGGCTAGTACATCTTTTACTTCTTTGCGATCATAGAACTTCGTTCCGCCCACAATGCCATAAGGAATGTTGGACTTCACAAAAACTTCCTCGACCACACGGGACTGAGCATTTGTTCGATAGAGAACCGCAAAATCCCGATAGGTTTTCCCCTCGGCAATAGCTTTCTTAATTTTGTCTACTATAAAGAAAGCCTCAGAATGCTCACTATCGGCATTGAACAATCCAATTTTTCGTCCCTCATCGTTTTCGGTCCACAAGTTTTTCGCTTTACGTCCGAAATTATTTTTAATTACAGTATTCGCTGCTAGTAGAATTCGTTTAGTAGAACGGTAGTTCTGTTCTAGTTTGACAACCTTAGCATTCGGATAGTCTTCTTCGAAATTGAGGATGTTGGTGATGTCGGCACCGCGCCAACCGTAGATGGAGTTATGAACAATGATATCGTCCGCAACAAAGTTTCGATGATTAGGAACAGACAGATCGTAGACTTGACCCTTATATTCCATAATTACCCTATCCGTTACGACATCCAGAATGACTTTTCCATCCTGTTCAACAGGGATGATCATCCCCGGGTGAATGTGCCCCGCGGGCGTAAAAGTAAATCCTTTCCCCTCACCCTTCTCATCCACAAGTCGTGCTTTATACACTAAATCCAAATCTTCAAGAGCTGCTAGCTGTTTCACATAAGCGATTCCTTGTTCGTAGTCTTTTCTAGCTGTTTCTACTCTCCAAGTATTTCCTTTCCCTCTTCTAACGGGGAAATCTCCTGCAACTGCCTTATCTCTTAAACCATGCTCTGAGGATATCAGCTGAACTCGATGGTCATGCCAGGCTCTTCCTTGATACTGACGAAGGTCTCCAAACATAGTAAACGAAACAAGCTTTCTAGAGACTTCCCCTCGTTGTACCGCACCAGCACGATAATGAGGGTATTCTTCAAATAAAAGAAGATCCTCCATGAGCCTGACTACTCGTTCTTCCGTATCAATTTCTTCATACAGCTGATCAATCTGAGCCTGCTGAAGCGCCATTCTTCTGCCCCTGACATGGAGCACCATCGTAGGGATGCCATACTTGAAAGCATAATATTGCTCCAAGTAACTTGCCTTTTCCTCGGAATCCGTGGTAGCCAAGATCCAAACCTTATCCGCCACTTCTTGGTTTGTCCGGATTTGGAGACCTGAAACTAAGGATCCTTGGCGGTTGCCGGCTCGCACGCCTCGGGTCTTGCCAATTCGATATCCTTTATTCTTTTTATACATTAAATATACATAGTAGAGATTAGCGGAATTTTGCAAGCGAGCAAACATAACATGGTTGGGTGTCGCTGTAATGACTTTCCCTAATTTCGTTGTCAGCTTTACAACAGGTCCTGAATAATCCTTACTCATGACATGATCAACTGCTGCAAATGAGGTTTTTCCCCATCCGCTCGCTGCTAATACTTGGTCGCCCTCTTGGACGGTATCAATGGTCTTCATTCCATCTTTTGTTTCAATAAGTGTAGACGGTAAAAGACACTGGTCTCCGTCACCCACCACACAAATATTCTGGTGCTGAGCTGCTAGCATGCGGATGAGCATGTATTGGGCTCGGTTGGATAGGAATAGGTAAGCTTTTGATATGATCGTCAGCTTTTCCCCTCCTTCACACCGTACGTGATAGTTTCCCATCATACGGCGTTCCACCAATTCAGGTGCTTGTTCAATAACTCGCCTTAGTTTCCAAGTGTGCTTAAACCTGCACTTGAACACCCATGGTTAGTTATTGAAAGGATTTATCCTGACTTGGCTAGTGGCTATCCCTCCATTATGTTTCCATAATTTCTTCGGTACTGTGCCACCACTTTCACCGACATAAAGATAAGTTATAGCTGATGCTTTTTCCTTATCCCCGCTTCTTTGGATGTAAGTCCTCCACGTTGCCGGTTTACCACGTTCCAAGAATCCTATCTGTACATATGCTTGTAGGTGGTTCCTCTAGCCCTGTTAGCTGGATCGCGCCTGTAACACGATAGGGTATTTCATAAAGACAAGTTTTACTTTACCCCACTAACGCCGCATTCGCAGCAACACCATTTCTGATGCCTATACCTCTAGAGCCTTTCATTCGGAACTTTGTCAGTAGGCTGTTTTTATTTGCCAACATTCTCACCATGAGCATTTTATAGACCCCCGGCATATCCATCACACCCTCTGCCTCCAGAGAGCTTTCCTCGACTTGACGTTAGGGTGATGTTCTGCCGACTTTACCGAGCTTATAACCCCTGTTTACTTACCTAAACAGACGCTATTCGGAGGATCAGGGAGAACCCTTCAGGGCGTTACCCCTTCATTTGATTCTTCGAATTCTTAGTTCTCCTAGCCATTGAGCTAGTGTCTAACCTTTTCAGTTAGAAACGTGTCGCACTGTCCTGATACTCATCGACATGAATATATTGAAACTTCTTTTGATAGAAGGCTAGTACTTCTTTAACGTCCTTAAATAGCTCAATCGTCTTCATGATTAAATCATCAAAATCGAGAGCATTGTTACTCTTAAGCTTCTTTTGATACAATTGATAAACCTTGTGAACCACCTGTTGGAAGGGATCTCCAATAAGCTTCTCATATTGCTTCGGATCCTTGAGTTCGTTCTTAGCCGAGCTAATAGAAGAAAGCACAGCTCTTGGGTCAAACTTTTTCGGATCGATGTTTAACTCTTTCTCACATTGCTTAATTACAGACAACTGATCAGAGGAATCTAAAATCGTGAAGTTACGATTATACCCAATTCTATCGATATCTCTTCGCAGGATACGCACACACATTGAGTGGAACGTAGCGATCCAGATATCCTCAGCTGCTGGCCCCGCAAGGCTAGAAATCCTTTCTCTCATCTCGCGCGCCGCTTTATTTGTAAAGGTTATGGCTAATATACTCCACGGGGCTACTCGTTTATTTCGAAGCAAGTAACCGATACGTTGTGTTAACACTCGCGTCTTACCGCTACCCGCACCTGCAACGATCAACAAGGGACCCTCTGTCGTCTCAACCGCTCTGCGTTGCTCAGGGTTCAAGCCCTTTAACACATCCTGCTCTCCCGCAAAAATATTCATTGTTTCATCCTTCCTATGCTTGGCCACTACGTCGATTTTCATCTTCGTTGCCAAGCAATTGCTTCATCTAGCTCTTGGCCACTACGTCGAATAATCTACCAGCTGCCAAGAAACTGTTGTCCCCGGAGGGGATGGTGCCGCCAAAGGCGGCCTTCCTATAAAGTCTGGTAACTACGTCGAATAGGCTTCTTGTTACCAGACAATTGTGGTGCCGCCAAGGGCGGCCTTCCTCTGTCGTCTAAGCCAAAACAGGAACACTCGTTTCTATTTTATCATGAGCCCTTAACGGCTGCGACAGTTTTTAACGCTTGACCAATATCTTCATAAATGACATTTCCGACCACTACGGTGTCGGCCCAGTTTGCCATTTCCTGTGCTTGATCGGCGTTCCGGATACCTCCACCATAAAATAATCTTGCTTGGTGAAGAACTGACTTCAATTGTCTTACGATCTCGGAATCCCCATAAGCTCCACTGTATTC
>JBEQAI010000150.1:0-8053 GCA_041640415.1 Ammoniphilus sp.
GGGAATACCATTTGCTTCGTGGAGAGGATCCAGGGAAGGATCAGACATACTTCCTGAATACCCTCGGACAAGAACAACTTTCCCGAACGATGTTTCCCATCGGACACCTGCCCAAATCGCGCGTGCGGGAGCTGGCAAAGGAAGCTGGGCTAGCTACAGCAAATAAGAAAGACAGCACGGGCATTTGCTTTATCGGAGAGCGAAATTTTAAAGAATTTCTAAGCTCCTATCTTCCGGCTAAGCCAGGGGAAATCCAAACCTTGGATGGAGAAGTAAAAGGCCGACATGACGGATTAATGTACTACACTCTTGGCCAAAGACAAGGTTTAGGAATCGGCGGAGCAGGAACAGGGGAACCTTGGTTTGTTGTCTCAAAGGATCTAGAGCGCAATATTCTTTTTGTTGGCCAAGGATCGAATCATCCTGCCCTCTATTCAGAAGGCTTATTAGCAACAGATTTATCCTGGGTAAGCAATCAAGAGCCAGCTTCAAGCTTTTCCTGTACGGCAAAGTTTCGCTATCGCCAGCCTGATCAAGGGGTTACAGTGCATCTGCTCCCAGACCGAAGCTGCCATGTTGTATTTGATGAGCCTCAAAAAGCGATTACACCAGGACAAGCGGTCGTCTTCTACAAGGGAGATGAATGTTTAGGCGGAGGAATTATAGATAAAGCGATTAAAGGAACGGAAAAACCATGAACTTATCAGCGGTCGAACTAAATGAAAAAGGCCTCCAGCACTTAACCATGGGAGACATCAATAAAGCGCTGGAATATTTCCAGCAAGCCATGCAGGAGGCACCTGACTTTCCTGATCCCTATGCGAATATCGCCAATGTTCTCGCCAGCTCAGGTGAAAATGAGGATGCGCTTGTTTGGTTTAAAAAAGCCATCTTGCTAGATCCTGAAGGTCCGCTTTTTCAATATGGGGCAGGCAATGCTTATTTTAATGTGGGGGATTATTCTTCTGCCAAGCAACATTACGAACAGGCGGAAAAATTAGGTATGGAACACCATGATCTACATTTCATGCTCGCCATGACTTTCTTCCATTTGGAAGAACTATCAGAAAGTATTGCTCGTTTTGACCAATCTCTGCTACTCGAGCCTGAAGACGTGGAAGCAACGTTTACAAGAGGCCTTGCCTTAGCCAGAATGGGAGATATCAGTCGAGCAAAAGAAGCGTTTGAACAAACGATCCACTTGCAATCCGATCATGCAGACGGCTTCTTTAATTTAGGCGTAGCGCATGCTTATCTAGGTGATCTTCCTGCAGCAAAGGACAGCCTTCACCGGGCGATCGAATTAAACCCGCAACACGTATTAGCGCAAAATGCATTACAACAATTGCAAAATTTGTAGAACATAGACCCTCTCTTCCTTTCACACACTAAGAAAGCGGAAGGAGGGTCTTCCCGTGTACAAAGCGAGTGAGGTCATTGGCTTGCCCGTCCTTGACCTGCAGGCTGGCCATGAACGGGGGGTTGTTCGCGACGTTTTGTTCGACGAGGATTGGACATTTCAAGGCCTATTGGTCGAAATCAAAGCGATGTTTCGCAGGGGTCGCTTTATTCCTTCTGAATCCATTCAGGCTATTGGAGACGATTATGTAACGATTGCTGATGAAGGCGCGATGAGTCCTCTTGAGGGTACTGACCATCTGGTTGGAGTGAAGGCAGGATCCTTCCATATGTTAGGTAAACCACTCATTACAGCCAATGGTCATCGCCTGGGTCAGATAGAGGATGTTTATTTTCGGACGGAGTTTGGCTCCCTGGTAGGCTATGAGGTTTCCGATGGCTTATTGGCAGACCTAATGGAAGGCAGAAAAGCAGTTAAGCACCTGGATCGGGCAACCATTGGAGAGGACGCAGTGATTTTGCCTCTCGCAAGTTTTTCTGAACCCGAAAGCTTCACACTAGCGGAAGGAGAGGATAAAGATGCGAAATAACGGAATGATGACGTGGATGGTAGGTATAGGTGCTGTAGCTTTAGCAGTTGTGGGGTGGATAGCCCCCAGAAGAAAAAAATCGCCAATGCAAAAAGCGATGAAATGGACTAGAAATAATGTCAACTGGCTAGGAACAATAATGGTTCCTGCAACACGTATGATCATGAGAAGAATGAAAGTCAGATAATATCTGCAGATGCCATCTCGTAACAGGGATGGCTCTTTTTATTTAACGGATAGTTAGTTCAACGCTGGCAACAATATGAGAAAGGAGGCATCATATGGAACAGAGATTAAGACTCCTGATTTATTTTGGCATGGCGACCTTGGGGGCGGGGCTTCTCTTCTTGTTAGTTAAGCTGGCCCCTCATTTCGGATGGATTTGGGAAGTGATCAAAGCGGTTATCGCTCCATTTCTTATCTCAATCATAATTGCTTATTTATTGAACCCCATCGTCAGGCTGCTTCATCAGAGAAATGTTCCTCGGGGTATGGCTGTCATTATTATTTATTTTACTTTTATGCTTGTCTTTACCGTTTTCTTTTTAAATGCCATTCCAACATTCCTTAAACAGTCCAGAGAGTTAACCGAGCATATTCCTGAGCTCATTCAAACATACCAAGTCTGGCTTCAGGAATTTAACAGCCACAAATATCAGCTCCCTGAAACCATACGATTAGGAATCGATCAGGCCCTTCAAAATATCGAAGCCAAAACAACCGATTATTTTGCAAACTTGCTAAATGGGGCCGGAGGCTTCATCCAAAAATTTATTGGCTTCTTTGTCATTCCCTTTCTTGTCTTTTACTTGCTAAAGGATATGGAATCGATACAAAAAGGAATCCTGTTGTTCGTCCCCAGAAGTCAACGAAAGGAATTTTCTAAGCTAATCCATGATATTGATGAGGCATTAGGAAACTATATTGCAGGACAATTGCTAGTCTCGCTTATTGTTGGTGCGCTAGCCTATATTGGCTATTGGGTCATCGGAATGCCTTATACGCTTATACTAGCTTTAATTATTACGATTACCAATATCATTCCTTTTATTGGACCGATTATCGGGGCAGCGCCTTCCATCCTGGTGGCGATAACGATATCGTGGGAAATGGCCGTTGCGGTATTGATCGTAAATCTGGTTGTACAGGTATTGGAAGGAAACCTGGTTTCGCCGTTTATCATGGGGAGGCGATTGCATATGCATCCGATCCTCATTATATTTGCCCTGCTCTTAGGAGGGGAGCTCGGAGGCTTGATCGGTCTTATCTTTGCTGTACCCATTTTGGCTATATTAAGAGTAATCGTTCATCACGTGATTATTCACTTGGTCAAACATTGACATGGACAAGTTGAAAAATTATAATGTCAAAAGAATAAGATATTGGATTGATGAAGGATCTAAGTAAACCGTATTCCCTTTTTTCAGAGAGGATGCTCCTAGGGTGTGAGGGCGTCTAGAAGGCATGGTTGAACGCTAATCCGGAGAGCAGGAAAACACCTGCCGTTCGCCTCGTTACGGCTTGAAGGAGGTCTCTTTTCCTTGATTGGGAGAGGCAACCAGGGTGGTACCGCGTGAGACAACTCTCGTCCCTGATTGGGGATGGGGGTTTTTTTGTTTTTTTAGAATATGTTTGGAGGATGAGAGCTTATGAAGAAACTTAGTTCAGCCCAAATTAGAAAGATGTATGTGGATTTTTTTGCTTCCAAGGGTCACCGCATCGAGCCAAGTGCCCCGTTGGTTCCTCATGAGGATCCAACGTTGCTCTGGATCAATTGCGGGATGGCGCCGCTTAAAAAGTATTTTGATGGATCGGTTATCCCTGACAACCCGCGGATTACGAATTCCCAAAAATCTCTAAGAACTAACGACATTGAAAACGTAGGAAAGACCGCTCGTCACCATACGTTTTTTGAAATGCTAGGGAATTTCTCCATCGGAGATTATTTCAAGGAAGAGTCCATTATTTGGGCATGGGAGTTTTTAACGAGTCCTGAGTGGATTGGATTTGACCCAGAGAAGCTGTCTGTAACCATTCATCCCGAGGATGATGAAGCCTTTGCCATTTGGCATGAGAAAGTGGGCATCCCGAAGGAGCGCATCATTAGATTGGAAGGTAATTTCTGGGATATCGGAGAAGGTCCATGCGGTCCGAATAGTGAAATCTTCTTCGACCGCGGAGAATCTTTTGGAAATGATCCCAATGATCCTGAGCTTTTCCCGGGTGGAGAAAATGAGCGATACTTGGAAATCTGGAACCTTGTGTTCTCGCAGTATAACCATAATACGGATGGGTCATATACTCCGCTCCCAAAGAAAAACATTGATACCGGGATGGGCTTGGAAAGAATGGCTTCTGTGATTCAGAATGTAGACAATAACTTTGAAACGGATCTTCTATTCCCGATCATTGAAGCCACAAGTGAAATCAGCGGAGTGAAGTACGGTACCTCAGCTGAAGCCGATGTAGCGCTTAAAGTAATAGCGGACCACGCTCGGACGATGACGTTTGCCATTGGCGACGGAGCTCTTCCATCAAATGAGGGACGTGGGTATGTTATTCGCCGCTTGCTTCGCCGAGCTGTCCGCTATGGTAAAGTGCTTGGCATTGAAAAGCCATTCCTTTACCAGCTTGTTGCGGTGGTGGGCAATATTATGGGAGATACCTATCCAGAGGTCGTAGAAAAGCGTGAATTTATTGAGAAGGTCGTTCGTGGGGAAGAAGAACGTTTCCATGAGACACTTAATGAGGGACTCGCCATCCTTTCCGAAATGATTGAACAAGCCAAGAAGGCCGGTCGCCAGGCATTAACTGGGGAAGAGTCCTTTAGGCTGTATGATACCTACGGATTTCCCATTGACCTTACCGAAGATTTTGCTGCGGAAAATGGTTTTTCCATCGATCGAGCAGGCTTTGAGCAAGCCATGGATGAACAGCGCGCAAGAGCCCGGGCGGCCCGTCAAGACGTCGACAGCATGAAGGTTCAAGGCGGTATCCTCGGGGAGATTACGGTTAAGAGTGAATTTGTTGGGTATAATGATTTGGTAACAAGTGGAAAAGTTGTTGCCTTAATTATGGACAATCAATCGGTGGACTTTGTATCCGAAGGAGCCCAGTGTCAAGTGATCTTAGACCGCACGCCTTTCTACGCGGAAAGCGGAGGACAAATGGCGGACAAGGGACTCATCCTATGCGGTCCAAACCAGCTTAGCGTGGAGTACGTGCAAAAAGGACCAAATGGACAGCATGTACATCAGGCGAGAGTGCAGCAAGGAAGCATCAAGATTGGAGATACCGTAGAGGCTGTTGTCGACCGCGGTTCGAGGGTAAACATCATAAAAAACCATACGGCTACTCACTTGCTTCATCGGGCCTTGAAGGATACCTTGGGAGAGCACGTAAATCAGGCAGGTTCTTTAGTTGCCGCAGATCGCTTGCGTTTTGACTTTACGCATATCAGTTCCATTTCCGAGTCTGAGCTGGAGATTATTGAAGGTCTTGTTAATCAGAAGATCTGGGAGCAGATTGAAGTTTCCATCATGAATAAAGGAATCCAAGAAGCTAAAGCGATGGGAGCCATGGCTTTATTCGGTGAGAAGTACGGGGATATCGTGCGCGTGGTTCAGGTTGGGGACTATAGCCTAGAATTATGCGGGGGCTGCCATGTTATGAATACGGCCGAAATCGGGCTCTTTAAGATCATCAGCGAAGGCGGAATCGGGGCTGGAACACGACGGATTGAAGCAGTTACTGGCCGTGCGGCTTATGAGTATTTAAACGAACAGTATTCTACACTCCGCAGACTGGCAGGGGAGCTAAAATCTACTTTGTCTGATGTACCGAAGCGGGTGGAAGGATTAAAGGCTAATATCCGCGAGCTGGAAAGAGAAAATGAATCCCTAAAAGCAAAGCTAAGCCATGTAGAAGCCTCCTCTTTGACTGATCGTGTTCAAGAAGTGAACGGGGTGAAGGTCTTGGCTGAACAAGTGAATGGAATGGATATGGAAAACCTCCGCAACATGGTAGATGATTTGAAAAACAAGCTAGGGTCCGCCGTGGTGGTCATCGGCTCGGTACAAGGGGACAAAGTCAATCTGACGGCAGGCGTAACAAAAGACTTAGTGGAAAAGGGCTTCCACGCTGGAAAGCTTATTAAAGAAGTAGCGACCCGTTGCGGCGGCGGCGGCGGCGGCCGCCCGGATATGGCGCAAGCAGGCGGAAAAAACCCAGAACAACTTAAACAAGCTTTAAACTATGTGTTTACATGGGCCGAGCAACAATAAATGCGTAAATTTCTGTAAAATAAAGAGGAAAAAGGCATTCGCGTAGCGAAGCATGTAGAAAGAACTTCTTAAAGGTAAAGAGGTGTTGAAGATGAGTTCATTGGACAGAACCATGAAGTTCAATCTAAAGTTAGATGATACAGATGTTCAGGTGAAAGATGCCTTTCTCACCGTTTACAGCGCCTTGGAGGAAAAGGGGTATAATCCTATCAATCAGATAGTAGGCTATCTCCTTTCTGGCGATCCAGCTTATATTCCTAGGCACAACAACGCTAGAAGCATCATCCGCAAATTGGAAAGAGATGAATTGATTGAGGAACTGGTCCGTTCGTATTTGTCTCAGCACCGCACATAAGAAGAAGTCGGGTGAAACAAATGAGAATTATGGGTTTGGATTTAGGAGATAAGACGATCGGTGTGGCCATCAGCGATGAGATGGGCTGGACAGCCCAAGGAATTGAAACGATCAAGCGGGAAAATCTAAAATCAGATTTGAACCGCTTGGCTCAGCTGATTACCGAGTATGGAGTAACGGAGGTAGTGGTAGGCCTTCCCAAGAACATGAATGGCACGATTGGCCCACGCGGAGAGCTTTGCCAGGCTTTTGCCAAGACGGTAGAGAACAGCTTGAAAATTCCCGTGCGCATGTGGGATGAGCGATTAACTACAATGGCAGCGGAGAAAATGCTGGTTGCTGCAGATGTCAGCCGAAAGAAAAGAAAGCAAGTCATTGATAAGATGGCTGCAGTGATGATCCTGCAAGGCTATCTTGATTTTAAAAAATAGCGTTAGAGGAGGCAGAAGCATTTGGAAGAATTAGAAGTAGGCGAAGTGGTTACCTTGTCTGATGATGAAACAGGGGAGGAAAGAGATTTTCAGATCATGTACATCTTTGACATTGAAGACCGTACCTATCTCTGTCTTGTGCCAGAAGAGCAGGACAACCAAGAGGAGGTAGAAGTTCACTTCCTCCGTTATGACGAAACCGATGGGATGCTTTATCCCATCGAATCGGAGGAGGAGCAAGAGAACGTCATCGCTACCTTTGAAACGCTGGAAGCCGAATTTAATGAATAAGAAAACTTAAAGAAGCTCTTGTCCCCGGACAGAGCTTCTTTTTTTGCTTGCCAAAAAAGAATGGAAATGCAGTATAATGTAGGATGTTGTCATTTTTTTTGCTGAACCGTGCAGATGGGCATCCTAAGAGGGGAGGAACATTATGAGAGTGATTATTAAAGCCTTAGTGCTTCTTATCATAGTAGGAGTAATAGGTGCTGCAGGAGCCTTTTATTATTATCAGGAATCCTTACAGCCAACTGAACCAGGGCCTGCTGTTGTGGTCGATATTCCGCCAGGAAGCTCAACGCAAAGAATTGCTGAGATACTTAAGGAAAACAACTTAATACGTGATAGCCGAACGTTTGTCTTTTTTGTAAGGACCAGCGGGAAGGGGAGTCAGCTTAAGGCAGGACAATATGAATTTACACCAGGGGACAGCGTTGACTCATTATTGTCTAAAATGGTTATGGGGGAAGTTTATGAACGAACCATCCAATTTACGATCCCCGAAGGCTGGACAGTCCCGCAAATTGCCATGTTCTTAGCAGAAAAAGGTTGGGTTAATGAAGAAAAATTTCTGCAAGAAGTGAATAATGGAGAATTTGAATTTAATTTTGTTCATGAAATACCACTTGATAAGAGATTGGGCTATCGGTTAGAGGGATACCTGTTTCCCAAGACCTATGAAGTAAAGGAAGGAGCAACAGAAGCGGAAATCATCCAGCGTATGCTTGCTCAGTTTCAATCGGAGTGGGATCCAGC
>JBEQAI010000151.1:0-8031 GCA_041640415.1 Ammoniphilus sp.
CCGACTACTGGTTCCGCTTGTCCTATCGTGATCCGGAAGATAAAGAAAAATATGTTCAGAACGACGAACTATGGGAAATGGCGCAATCCATGCTGAAGCAAGCGATGGACAACCTTGGATTGCCGTATAAAGAAGTAGAAGGGGAAGCAGCCTTCTATGGTCCGAAACTCGATGTGCAGGTGAAAACAGCGATTGGTAAGGATGAAACCCTATCAACCGTCCAATTAGACTTTTTATTGCCGGATCGATTCGAGCTGGAGTACATTGGTGACGATGACAAGCCTCATCGCCCCGTTGTTATCCACCGAGGAATCTTATCTACGATGGAGCGTCTAACCGCCTACCTCATTGAGGTGTATGAGGGTAAGTTCCCGCTATGGTTATCCCCAACGCAAGTCAAGGTGTTAACGATTAGCAATGATCTTGCTGGATATGCGGAGGAAGTCGTCCAGAAGCTAAAACGCCTGGGGGTACGTGTTGAATTAGACAATCGCAATGAAAAGATCGGATATAAAATTCGCCAGGCCCAGCTCGAGAAAATGCCGTATATGGCTGTTATCGGGAAGGCTGAAGCAGAAAATGGACAAGTGGCTGTGCGTAAGAGAGAGCAAGGTGACTTAGGTACGATGGCGTTGAATGACTTTGTTCAACAGATCTTGGAAGAGATTGCAGAGAAGAAGTAGGAAGAGGAGAACCAATCCGTATGTTGGGTTGGTTCTTTTTTTATCTTTTAAAAAAGAACCACAGACCTTATGCAGAGGGTCTATGGTTGGGTTTTGCAGAGCTGCCTTGAAATCCAGTTAATAAACTAAAGACGATAAATACGTTAATTGCCCATAAGGTAAATAGGATGGAAACATTATGGAAGACAATGGACGTATACCCATTCCACTTCATGACTAAAAGGGATTGCAGGTAGATAAGGATAAAGCCGCCAATAAGAGATAGAGCTAGTTTATGCATCCATTTCTTCCTCCGATCATTTTTTTCATTATATCCATAAAATCGTCACAGAGGAAGGCTTGTTTATTTTGAAGTTTTAGTTATCTCCTTACTGGGTACAGCCTAGGTGAACCTTACCGATTATTTGCGTCCTTCTACAATGGCTAAAGTTCCGCCCATTAGGTTCTTATAGGTGGTCTCGTTAAGTCCTAACTGATGGAATCGGTTCGCTAATTTTCGTGCATCAGGAAATTCCTTCGCGGATTCATAAAAGTATCGATAAGCATTTGCTTTTCCCGCGCCGAGTTGTCCCATGACAGGAACAATTTTTTCAAAGTAGAGCCAGTAGGCTTGTTTAAACACCGGGGCTTCCGGTTTGGACATATCAAGGGAAACCATCTTTCCTCCGGGCTTTAATACACGTATCATTTCCTTAATGGCAGTGTCAAGATCTGGAACGTTGCGAAGACCCCAAGCTACCGTTACAGCATCAAATTGATTATCCTCAAAAGGCAGGCTCATGGCATTGCCTTGAATAAGCTCGATGATGTCTTGGCAAGGATGGGAGGCTACGTTTTGCTTCCCTATTGCAATCATATTTTCCGAGAAATCAAGTCCTGTCACTTTCCCATTCGGTGCTACTACGGAAGCGAGCTGCATGGACAGCTTCGCCGTTCCGCAACATACATCGAGTATATGATCACCCTTTTTAGCTTCTGTACGCTTCACCACCATGCTGCGCCATTTTTCATCTTGGCCTATGCTCATCATGCGGTTTGTACGATCGTAGCCACTGGAAATGTTGTTAAAAAGTTCTCTTACATAGCTTTCTTTTTTATCTTTCGAAGGAAGATAGGACATCAATGAGCCCCCTTTCCGTAAATTCATATTGCTATTATAGCCATATCTCCAGAGAACGTCTATCTTTGCTCTATGGTGATTTAAGGATGTGAACGAAGAAAAACCGGTTTGCACCGGCTTGAAGCTATTTATATAAGTTTTGTAAGGTTTTCTTTAGGCTGGGGTGTAATGCTGTCTGCTTGCGACTCATCTCCACAAATTCTAGTGCTTCTTTCATCTTTTTACAAATCCCTAATTCAATGAGCACACCGATGGCTATCGTTGCCGTTCTGCAAACCCCTGAGGCACAATGGATACCAATTCTATAGTCCTGGTGATACAGCTCTGTAACAAGCTGTATGGCCTCTTTAACCAACTCTTCTTGGCCTGCGATATGGTCTTTTAGGCCAATATGCTTCCACGCGGTGGTCTTGCTGGAGAAAGAAGGTCCAGAGGCCTCTTGACGCAGATCGATGATGATGTCACAATTCGCGATGTCAACCATGTCCTGTGCATCGGTCTCGCTTCCGATAAAAATCTTTTCTGGGATCAACGTGTTGAATTTGACACGGTCCACAACTATCTCTCCTTTATGCATCCTTAAAGTGAACTCAAAGATTATCTACCATTGTATAACAAAATAAAGAGGAAAAGGAGTGAACACTTTTAGACAATATTCGAGCCTTATACAAAAAAAAGAAGACTCCCCCTGATAGGAGAAGCCTTCCCATTTCGTTTACTCGATTACTTCGTCAGCTTGATCTAACAGTTGTTGAGGGAGGGTCACGCCAAAACGTTCTGCTGCCTTCTTGTTTACAAACAACTGAAGGTTCTTCTGGGTTTCAATAGCCATATCTGCTGGTTTAGCTTCGCCTTTCAATACGCGAACAGCCATTTCACCAGTTTGTCTTCCTAATTCATAATAGTCAATTCCATAAGTAAGAAGGGCACCGCTCTTAACCGATTCGGATTCCCCGGCTATGACTGGAACTTTAAGCTTTTCAGCAACCATTAATACAGCATCGAGGGCGGAAACCACGGTATTATCGGTAGGAACATAGATCGCATCAATACCTGATAAAGACTCAGCTGCTTGCTTTACTTCAGAGCTATTGGTTACGGCGCGCTCCACAATCTCAAAGCCTAGCTCAGGGGCGTGTGCTTTAACCTGCTCGATTTGAACGATGGAGTTGGTCTCGCCAGAGTTGTAAATCACGCCAACCTTCTTGGCCTCAGGCTTCACATCATTAATTAAGCTCAGCTGCTCTTTAATCGGGTTCATATCCGAAGTACCCGTTACATTGGCACCTGGCTTATCCATAGATGCTGCAATCTTGGCTGCAACTGGATCCGTAACAGCTGTGATCAAAATAGGAATTTCTTTCGTAGCTTGGGCTGCAGCTTGTGCGGTTGGAGTTGCAATCGCTAGTATAAGATCTACCTTATCCCCAGAGAATTTTTGGGCGATGGTAGTAGCAGTATTCATGTCGCCTTGGGCACTTTGGAAGTCGTATGTTACTTGCTCGCCTTCTTTATAGCCATTTTCATTCAAGTAGTCAATAAATCCTTTTTTTGCTGCATCTAAGGCCGGATGCTCAACGATCTGGGTTATCCCGATTTTTAGCTTCTGCTCGCTGGCTGCAGGCGCGCTTGTCGAATTTTCCGTAGGTTTATCGGTTGTTGCAGCTGGTTGGGTAGAGGACGATCCGCCGCCACAAGCGGTTAAGGACAGAGCTAGAGAGGCTCCAAGTATCCCCATTGCCCATTTTTTCCATTGCTTTCTCATTAAAATTCCCCCTCTATTTTCTCTTTCACCTTTGACGCTGTGAAAAGTCACGTAAAAAGATTAGATGATCAATAAAGAATCTTTATCTCTTTTTTGCGTCACAGCATAAAAACAATAAAATATATATATTAAAATATCAAAAAAATAAGACGAGTTCAATCCTTAATTTTGATGGCAGTTTTTTCATGATATACTTGAAGGGTAAAGATTGAACGGTTTGGAGGTAGATGGGGTGAGCTTGCCACTAAAATTGATGTTGGGAAAGATTCCGATGTTTCAACACTGTACGGAGGATGAGATAGAACAAATTGCAAGATTATTAATCTTAAAGGAAACCAAAAAGAAAGACATTGTATTTAACGAGGGAGATCCTTGTGAGGTTATCTACTTTATCCATAAAGGACGGGTGAAAATCTTTAAAACGTCCGAGGATGGGCGAGAACAGATCGTAAATTTACTCGGAAATGGAGATATGTTCCCTCATGTTGGCTGGTACGGGGGGAGCGCCTATCCAGCAACAGCTGAGGTACTAGAAGAAGGGGAGCTTTATTTCATGTATGTTCAACAGTTTACTCACCTATTGGAGCATCAGCCCAAGCTTACCATAAAGCTTCTTCAAGAACTAGATACGAAGATTCGTGGGCTTCAATCCCGCTTGTCCCATGTGTTAAGCAAAGATATGACAGAGAAAATCGTAAGTGTTTTGCAGTCGTTGGCTGATGAGGAAGGCAAATTGGATATCGAGTTAACTCATCAGGATATTGCAAATATGGTTGGGACAACCAGAGAAACGGCTAGCCGCATTATTAATCAGTTAAAGAAGGAGGGAAAGATGCAAATGGATCATAAATACATTAAGGTTAAACTAAGAGAGGAATGAAAGTAGGGTTTGTCGAATTTTCTTGATAAAAAAGTAGCCGAGTCCTTCCTTACCTGTGTCATAATGTTAAAAAGCGGGTGAGGAGGATACAAATGGAATGGTATGAAACGAAGAAGAATTTCTCCTATTTGTCCATTATGATTCTTGTAGTCCTTTTATGCTGGTTAGTTGGATCGCTCAGTGATTGGGGACAGAACGAAGACAATGTCATTCATAAAGAATCGATTCGTTTACAAGTAAATTATCCCTCCTCGAATCGATAAAAATAGGATCCACTCCACCCACTGCTTAGGTAATTTCCGACTAAGCAGTTTTTTTTTTCATGTATTAAAAAGGGACAAGGCAAATATATATGTCTTAGCGAGAGGGGGATGTCTTTGGACTGGGAGTTATTTACAGGCTTTATTCATATCATTATCATCGATCTGGTCTTAAGTGGAGATAATGCAGTGGTAGTAGGAATGGCTAGCCGGAACCTGCCGCCTGCGCAAAGAAAAAAGGCCATCATGTGGGGAACGATTGGAGCCGTAGCGTTAAGAGTTTTATTCACCGGTTTGGCTACTTGGTTATTAGGAGTTCCCTATATTAAGTTATTTGGAGGTCTGATGCTTGTCTGGATAGCGGTCAAGCTGCTCATTCAGCAAGAGGAGTCCTCTACCATACAGTCTGGAAAAAATACATGGGAAGCTGTAAAAATTATTATTATAGCTGATTTTATCATGAGTCTGGATAATGTACTGGCAGTCGGAGGAGCAGCGAAGGGAAGTCTTGGGCTCGTATTATTTGGTTTATTCTTAAGCGTACCCCTGCTGATGTGGGGGAGTACCCTCGTGGCTAAATGGATGAATGATTATCCTATTTTGATCTATTTCGGATCTGGGGTTTTGGCATATACGGCTGCTACGATGATTATGGAGGATCCATTAGTAGTTAAATTATTTTCAAACTTCCACTGGGCTGGCTTGGAATCCCTCATACCTTTTGTAATAACGGCTCTTGTATTGGTGGTGGGGAAGGCTTGGAGAGAGTCGATCATCACGATTCATCATGTAAAATAAAGGGAGTTATGGGCATACTGTTATACATGTGAAAACATGTGAGGTGCCGATATGAAAATCCTGATCCTTTCTGAGTCCATTGCCGGATCTGGCCACAATAGAGCAGCAGAAAATGTAGCGAAGGGGATCCGATTACATGCTCCTGAAGCAGAAATAAAAATTGATAATTCGCTATCCCATGTCAGTCCCACGTTAGAGAAGTGGTCAAGCCGTTTGTATATGGGAGCCATTCGTCATGCTGCTCCATTATGGGGTTGGGCTTATCAGCGAGACCGTGAGTGGAGTCGAATGGGGAAAAGAGCGCTAAACAGCTTTGTCGCAAGGAAAATTACACCCTATATTGAAAGGGAAAATCCCCACATTATTATCAGTACGCATGCCTTTTGTTTGGGAGGCTTGGCAGAGTTGAAAGAGAGACTTGGGTTCCGGCTTGGGGCAGCACTGACGGATTACTGGGTGAATCCGTTTTGGATTCATGATAAGATTGATGCTTATTTTGTAGGAGCAGAATCCGTAAAACAAAAAATAATGAGAGACTTCTCCCTTGAAGCTAACAAAATCCATGTAACCGGGATCCCCATTGATCCCTCTTTTTCTCAACCTGTCGATAGAGAGGAGATAAGAGAAAAGTATCTAATTTCGAAGGACTCTTGTTTTGTCTTGATTTCCGGAGGGGGAATGGGGCTTTTGCCTTATGAAGAGATTCTTCAAGGCCTGTCTCAAGTCGATAAGCCTCTCTTTATCGCTGTATTAATGGGGACGAATCGGGAAGCTAAAAAGAAATTGGAAGCCTATTTGGCTCGTTCTTCTTTTCCTCACCCTATACTCTTACTAGACTATATCAGTAACATCCATGAATGGATGAAAAGTGCTGATTTGCTTATTGGAAAACCCGGGGGCCTCACGGTCTCGGAAGCTTTGGCTTGTCATTTGCCGATCCTGATCTACAGGCCGATCCCAGGGCAGGAAGAAAGAAACAGTCGGTTCCTATTAGAAGAACAAGTAGGGCTGACTGCCCGTAATTCAGAGGAAGTAAGGAACCAGGTTATCCAATTTAATGAAGTCCGTACGCAGGAATTAGCCAATCGAAAAGAAAGAATGAAACGGTTAGCTAAGCCTACTTCCGCTGAGGATGTAGGAAAGATTATGCTCAACATCACATAATTTCCATTAATTAACAAATTTGAATCGTGAATGAGTTGACCTTCTTTGTGAAACGATATGGTTACATCACAAGAGGAGGTGAATCACATGCCGAACAACAACCAAAAACTAGTTTCTGGTGCTGCCCAAGCTCTAGATCAAATGAAGTATGAAATTGCTCAAGAGTTTGGTGTTCAACTTGGACCTGAGCAAACAGCTCGTGCTAACGGTTCTGTTGGAGGAGAAATCACCAAGCGTTTAGTTCAATTTGCTGAACAGCAACTAAGCGGAATGCGCCAATAATGGCAAAAACGCTCCTCATGGATTAGGAGCACTTAAACAGGGCAACCCTAGGTTGCCCTGTTTTTATTTCCTTATTTCCCTTTAACGGCCTTCATTGCCTCCTCAGGCCCAAGAAGACTGATCATCTCCATTAGTTCTTTATTGTTTAAGGCCGTCTTTTTTCCCTTTTCGACTAGCTCTTGCAACCTTTTTTGGTCTTCCACTGATCAACACCTCCATTTGGTCATTATCCCCAATCAAGGAGCAAACATTTACACAAGAGAAGAAAAAGAAATGTTTGTAAGATTATCGCATTTTGTGTAAAATAGGAATGAAATCGGTTACATCAATACATATATTGAACGACTGTTCGTTCGATAATGATGGGGAGAGGGGAAGTGCGATGGTGAACGAATTGGACTTAAACCTACTTGCGCCTGAATTTTATAACATGGCATCAGACATTGATCGCCATGGGGATCATCCATTGAAGATGGCTTTATTATGGGAAGATGAAGCGGGACAAACTCAAGAGATCACCTACTTGCAATTGCGCAGGGAATCTAATCGATTGGCTAATGCCTTAACAAGCTTAGGATTAGTAAAGGGAGACAAAGTCATTATTACTCTGCCGCGGATTCCTGAGGCCTACTATGCCTATTTAGGAGCACTTAAAATGGGCCTTATCATTTCTCCAGGTTCGGAAATGCTCATGCCTAAGGATCTTCTTTATCGCTTGGAGCACTCAAAGGCAAAGGCCGTTATTTGTTCTCATGATTTAACCGAACGATTTAATCAAGTAAAGGGCGATGCCCCAGAACTCAAGCACTTAATATCTGTGGGAGGCGCTGCCGAAGGCTGGTTAGAATATGATAGATTAACCGTTCCCTTCACAGATCAGTTTGACATCATACAAACTCGTTCAGATGATATTGCTTTCTTAAATTATACATCCGGTACGACCGGAAACCCGAAAGGGGTTATTCACCATCATAGCTGGGCATTTGCTCATCAAGCGGTAGCCGCTAAGCTGTGGTTGGATGTAAAGGAAAACGATGTCGTTTGGGCTACAGCTTCACCAGGCTGGGCGAAATGGAATT
>JBEQAI010000152.1:0-8005 GCA_041640415.1 Ammoniphilus sp.
CCTTGCCGGCTGCTATCCTGGAAAGGCTGGATGCGGCGTTTCTAGCGGTATGGGTAACCGCCGTTTTTACAACCCTCTTGTCCAGCTATTTTTTAACGATTCAGGCTACGAGTGAACTTTTTCGGTTGCGAAATCATCGAATGTTCTCTTTCTTTGCCTTACCCTTTATTTTTGTGATTGCCATGGTACCTAGCAATGATCTGCAAATGTATCAATGGATCGAAACCGTCGGTCGGATCGGTCTATTTATCACCATAGGATATCCTTCGGTGTTGTGGGGGATTGCAAGGTTTCGAAATAAAAGGGGGGATCAGCTTGCATCCCAATCGATGGGTCACCAGCGTTAAGCTCTTAGGAACCCTGCTATTCTTTACCCCGTTATTATCCGGTTGCTGGGACCGCCTGGAAATTGAAGAAAGGGCTGTTGTACTAGCTATCGCTGTCGATGAGGAAGAGCCGGAAGCGGTAAGCGAAGAAAGTGCTGTTGCCCATTTAGGGGGGAAGGTTCCGGAAGAGCAAAAAAGGATCATTCGCTTGACTGTTCAGATTGCCGTGCCCGGGCGCATCCCCTTAGGTCCGGGTGAAGGGGGCGCAGGAGGAGGTGCAGAGAAGCCGGTTTGGGTAATGGATGTTGTCGGGCACACAATTGAGGATGCATTTTCCAATCTTCAGCAGCTAGTTTCGGATCGATTGTTTTTTGGACATTTGCGTATCATTGTCGTCAATGAAAAGTTGGCAAGAAAAGGACTCCAAAACCTAAACGATGCGTTGAGGCGCAATGCGGAGGTTAGAAGGGCGGCCTGGATGATTGTCTCTAAAGGAAATGCTTCAGAGCTCGTTAGCCTAGAGTCTGAATTGGAGCGGGTACCCGCTCTCTATTTATTGGCCACCATGGATGGCTCGGTAAAGCTGGGTAAGCTGCCCAATTCCTTTTTGGGGTTATTCTGGAGCGCAATGGTGAGCAAGGGGCAGGAAGGTTTTCTCCCGTATGTGGAGCTTAAAAAAAATCAATCGGTTCAGATATCGGGGTTAGCCTATTTCAAGGGGAGCAAAATGGCAGGGATTACCTTGCCGATTGAAATTGGCAATTACATGGCGATCAAGGGGATAAACCCTGGCGGATACACCGTTTTGGTCGATGTCCCGGGGGAAGCGGGTGCTGTGATGTTCGAATCCAAGCAGCGAAAATCCAAGATCAAAGTGAAGATAAAAGATGGCAAACCGCATGTATTTATCAAAGTCCATATTGAAGGAGACCTTATCGAAAAAAGTAATGTCCAGTTTAAGATAGGCAGCCCCGCACGACTTGACAAAATTGAGAAACAGATAGGGAAAAATGCGGAGGAGGCTTTCATGAAGCTCATCAAGAAAACGCAGAAGCAGGGGTCAGACATTTTCGGCTTCGGTGAATACGTCCGAGGGCAACATTCATCCTACTGGAATCAGCATATTAAGAAGAAGGAGAAGTGGCAGGCCATGTACAAGGAAGTTCCGGTTCATGTGCAAGTAGATATTAGCATTCGGCGCGTAGGCATGAAAGCCAGCTAGCGACAATTGGGGGTCTAATAGATGGCTGGGTATATCAATTATATGGTGATGTTGCTAGGGATGTCGGGAATCTTGATCCTCGTTTTTGATGTGAAGGCATACAGTCTAGCGAAGATGAAGAAGGAGGAGAAGGCTGCCCGCTATATCGGGTGGTTCAATGTCTCCCTTGCCATTCTGGCATTTGTAGGAAACTGGGTATATCAACAGTGGCTCTGGTAGGTAATAGGAAATGAAGAGGGAGGGAGGGGGTATCCTCCGAAGTGAACATAGATCATATCATATTGGTATGTCTGTTAAATGGTTACTAGTGTTATCTTAGCTATGAAGAAAATGTGAAGCTTTTGTATCTAAGTCGTGATCAATTCGTTTCAACTTTGTGAAAGGCATCACATTTTAAAGCGGAATAAAGTATACTAAAAATGTAAACAAGGAGGTGAGTCAATGGCTCAGAAAAGCATCAAACGCTTAATGAAATACTTAATCTATCAATGAGAGAAAGGATAGGATGAAGATGTTAGAAAAAATGAGAAGCACTTATATGGTTCCTTTATGGACAATCGTTCGGATTTGGTTAGGGGTACAATGGCTGACGGCAGGATGGGGAAAGGCTTTTGGAAATTTTGATGCGACAGGGTATTTAAAAGGGGCTATTGGCAAAGCCAGTGGGGAGAATCCTATAGTAAAAGGCTGGTATGCTGCCTTCCTTGAAGGATTCGCACTTCCAAATGTAGAGCTGTTCAACTTTTTAGTAGCTTGGGGAGAAGTGGCTGTTGGCTTAGGATTGATTCTTGGTGCATTTACGACAGTTGCCCTTTACGCTGGTGCGTTCATGAACTTGAACTTCCTGCTTGCAGGAACAATAAGCACCAACCCGATTTTGCTCACGGTAGCCTTTGTCTTATTAGGAATGGGAACAGCCGCCTATGCTTGGGGTGTTGACCGTTATATGATGCCTTGGCTCAAAGGTTTGGTCGTTAACTTTAACCGTGATGACCGTAAAGCAAAAGCCAATTAACAAGAAATGAGAGAAATGAATATGTCTTGGATGGAATGAAAAGACCTTGTTGCATGGAGCGATGAGGTCTTTTTCATGTGATTCGTCACGGCTCAACAAATTTCGGGGAGTGACAGGCACTCTTATTGATATATGAATCTGATCTGTTTGGTATAAGCTAACGAAAAAAGGACGGTGATTGGATTCATGAGTGAGAGATTGTAGGCAATGGAATTAGCGAACATATGGGGAGCTAATTACGTAAACAGTTTAATGATTAGACTTATCCTCTATTATAAAGCTACCACAGAAGATGAAGATATTAACCAGTTATTGGAGGAAGCTCTTACGTACAGCCAGCACATATTTGACGAGACGCATAAATACCTCGAGCAGGGAGGATATGCTCCCCCGATAGGATTTACAGACGAAGATGTAAATCTTAACGGTCCCAAAATTTTCACCGATGAATATCACATGCTGATGCTGAATACGCAAGCTCTTTATGGCTAAACGGTATGATCGCTATAACAGCAAAGTGCTTCGCACTTTACTTTGCGACGAGGGACAGTTCCCTACCTGAGGGGGTATCCCCGAAGTGAACATGGAGTCCTCCTACTGAAAGCTCACTCCTACGCAGTTTTGAAAATATATCGTAGGGAGTATTTTAGTTTGCTCATAATTCTGCTCCCGGAGATCGATTGTTGAGGAGCAGTCAGCTATTACTGTTCCTTTTTGCCGTTGAAGTATCGGGCAGCAGGATTGTTCAATAAGATACAAAAGGATTGTCTAGTTAGACCAAAAGTTTACTACAATAAATCAAGAGGACATAAAAATAAAAAAGCGTAGAGATATTCCCTACGCTTTTTTACTATTTGCTAATGCATGCCTGTCAACCATTTGCGGGGTTTGTTCCAACCAACCGTGTTTTATCATAATATTCATGCCATCTTCAGCATATTGTAGTGTTTCCGCTGCTAGTCGCATGTAATGTGTACCTAAGTCTCGCCTTAAACTCATTCCGACAGAAGTGCCATAATCCATCATACCGATTCCGTTGGTGGATTGAACTTGAAACATCATCAATTTATCTGAAAAAGCAGGCACGGTTGAAGCCGTTACTTCGGTATCCCATGTCATAGGTGCAGGCAGGTCATCTTCAGATAAAAGTGAACCGAAAATTTCAATATTCTTATCAGCGATTTCCTTCCCCCTCATCATCCAATCACTAACTTCTTTTGTTTTTGCTGTTTGTGAAAATCCAATTAATACGGATTTACCATGTAAGTTTCTAATAATGTTGGAGTATAAATGACTGATCTCAACTACATTCAATGTACGCCGTTCCCCCAACCATCCTGTTAAAATGTTTTGTCTTTTTACAAAATCAATTTTTTCGGGCATTGGAATATAAGGGGGTTTTATCATCAAACCCTTTTCCAAAAGAAGAACAGTAGCCTGATTATGAAGTTCTTTAGACGAATCAAGTGCTTCGGAGAAAAAATCTATGACATCAAAACGGGTGGAATTAGCTAAGGATATTGTATAATTCGCCATTCCTAATCTTCCCATTTCTTTTATGTAAAAAAGATAAAATGGATCAGAAAATAGTCTTGGGGCATCAAGATTCACATCTTCATCCGTAAATCCTTTGGGAATAGGACAATTTTCTTCTTTAAAAATGGATGTGATTCGTGATATATGGTTATTGGATAAATGCAAAGCGTACTCTAATATGGGTTGGATTTGTGAATCTTTTATTTGCCTTAAAAAATGCTTAAACAAACAAATTGCTGAACTATCTCCCATATAAGTCGACCACAGGCCAGCTAACTCTGCGGAAGAAAGTCCAATGTTGTGTTCTGTTTTCATTTTGTCCTCCAAATTACCGCAGATTTTCTATATCTTCTGTTATTTCGTCTATAAAAATGCATTTAAGTTATTACGCTATCTGGAATCGATAGTTGAGTTAGACATGATGCAGCTAAATCAATAAAGCCCCTACATCCAGAGGCTTTATTGATTTTAATGATGGAAATGAATATGTCTTGGATGGAATGAAAAGACCTTGTTGCATGGAGCGATGAGGTCCTTTTCATGTGATTCGTCACGGCTCAACAAATTTCGGGGAGTGACAGGCACTCTTATTGATACATGAATCTGATTCGTTTGGTATAAGCTAACGAAAAAAGGACGGTGATTGGATTCATGAGTGAGAGATTGTCGGCATTGGAATTAGCGAACATATGGGGAGCTAATTACGTAAACAGTTTAATGATTAGACTTATCCTCTATTATAAAGCTACCACAGAAGATGAAGATATTAACCAATTATTGGAGGAAGCTCTTACGTACAGCCAGCACATATTTGATGAGACGCATAAATACCTCGAGCAGGGCGGATATGCTCCCCCGATAGGATTTACAGACGAAGATGTAAATCTTAACGGACCCAAAATTTTCACCGATGAATATCACTTGCTAATGCTGAATATGCAAGCTCTTTATGGCCAAACGGTATATGCATTAGGAATATCCTCGTCTTTTCGCGAAGATATCCGTAAATTCTTTAAACAATCCTTGGACATGGCCGTAGATTTATTTAATCAATCTATGAATATCATGATAAAAAAAGGTTTACATCGCCCTATTATTTTAGCTCCAACCTATGAAGAAACAGGGTATATAGAAAAACCGTCCTTTATTGGCCAGCTTTTTGGAGAAGGTCGATCCTTGACCGTCATGGAGACGAACAACTTGGTACTTAATCTTAGGGGTGCAGCTGTTGCTGCTGCTTTTGCCAAGGGAGTAATAACCACGTTAAACTCATCGGATCTGCGTGATTATTTAATTAGAGGGGAGAAACTAGCGAGGGAGCATGTTAATGCCTTACAAAATTTCTTATCTGACGACGGTATCGCCAATTTCCCTACATGGGAAAATGAAACGATAGAGAGTCGGGATTGCCCCCTTTCCGAAAAGGTAATCATGGCGGTTTGGTCGCAGTTTGTTCAAGCTGCTATTGGTCGTTATGGAACATCACTAGCCACCTCTCAACGTCGAGATCTAGGTGTTCAATATGCAAAGATAATAAGCGATACAGCGCTATATGGTGAGGAGGGAGCAAGAATTGGAATCAAAAATGGAGTCATAGAACAGATTCCGCTTATGAAGTGAACCAACAGGAGCCAGGTTATTGTGGGATAGAACAAAAACTCGGCTCCTTTTTTAGTGCTTTGCTACCTAGACCATGTTTATTATGCTATATTAGTAGAGTTAATTAAGAGAAAACTCCTATTTGATATAATTTTCAATCTCAGACTCAAGGAGCCTCAATGTGACAAGCTATTTAATTATTAATGCCGCACTTTTTTTGTCTATGGTATTTATCATTCATTACTATATTTGCAAGGAGCCGGTTTTCAGAGATTCCCCGCTACGATCACGGCTCATGCTGGGCATTAGCTTTGGTTGTGTCAGTTCGGTACTTATGTTCTTTCGTTATGAACTCGAGAGTGGGATCGTGGACCTCAGGCATCTTCCTATTCTATTAGCTGCTTTTTATGGGGGATGGGCTGCCGCTCTCCCGGCGTGGATCGTGGCATCAATCGGACGAATCTTTCAATTTGAAGTACTTGGCGGTGATTATTACGTCCCTATCCTAATTCTTGCACTGGATGCAATCATTGGGGTCATTCTTCCTCCCCTGATCCGGTCCTATCGCTTTAGCTGGTATTTTACGCTTGGCTTCAACGTGCTAGTATTGTTGTTGATTCTACCTGGCTTTGTAAATATCCAAAAGCTTAATTTTTGGACCGTCTACGCTGGCGCCATCATTTTAGGTGGAGCCGTTGCTTTCCACCTCATCGAATCCTTGCGAAATTCTCAGCAAACACTGCTGAAGCTTAAACAGTCCCAAGAGGATATGGAAAAGACGGCTCACCGCCTGCATGAAGCCAAGGATCAGCTTGAGTCTTATATTGCCCATAATGCGGATGGGATTGTTATTCTAGATCATGAAGAGCGCATCATTAAAATCAACCCTGCTTTTGAGAAAATGTCCGGATGGACAGCCCAGGAAGTACTGGGGGGGAATACCCTTCCATGGATTCCTGCTGAATTTCAAGAAGAGGCGTCCCGATTTCGCAGACGAACCAGGACAAACGGTTCCGTCATCGGCTATGAAGCTGTCCGATTCCGAAGAAATGGAGAGCCTTTTCATGTGGGGATTTCGATCTCCACGATTTATGACAGAAATGGCAATGTTAGTGGATACTCAGGTGTGTATCGGGATATTACAGAACAAAAGCAGACGGACGAGTTTTTGCGAAATACGGAGAAATTGTCTCTTGTAGGAGAGCTGGCAGCAGGAATCGCCCATGAGATTCGCAATCCTCTTACGACACTCAAGGGCTTCATCCAATTGATCAAAAAGGACCATTCATCTCCTTACCTTGGCATCATGGGTGACGAATTGGATCGGATAGAGGCCATTACGAACGAATTACTATTTTTGGCGAAGCCCATGGCAGCGGAAATGAAGCCGATCTCTATCCAAATCATACTGGAACAGGTAACGCTACTACTCACTCCACAAGCCACACTTCATAATATTGAGCTGTTGGTCGAGATAGAAGAAGAGCCTTCCGTGATTACATGTAATGTTAATCAGATTAAACAGGTCTTCATTAACCTCCTTAAAAACGCGATTGAAGCGATGCCCAACGGCGGAGTGATTAAACTGCTCGTTCAACCTGAGAAGGAATTCGTATTGGTATCTGTAATGGATCAAGGTACGGGGATTCTTGAAGATCGGATTGAAAAACTGGGTCAGCCCTTCTACAGCTTAAAAGAAAAAGGGACGGGATTGGGTCTTACGATTTGCAAAAAAATCATCCAAGAGCATAAAGGCAGTCTTTCGTTTGAAAGTAAGGTAGGGAAAGGGACAACGGTGCGGGTGAGTTTGCCGTATGGCGATGATGCGAGCTCAAAGAAGGCAATGTGACCAAACGAATGAGATAAAGAAGGACTTTTTACCAACCAAACCGTTGGAAGAGGTCCTTTTTGTGCTATTTATTTCATTAGCTCTTTCTTGCGCTAAGAGCTCTATTCTTGTAAGAAAAAGAACCTTAGCGTCGCTTTCTGAGTAAGATAACCATATAAGTTGCAACTTGATTAAGGAGTTCCATTATGAATGTGATCCTATCCCAACTATTTTTTGTCCATCTCATCTCCTTCGTTTTCTTAGGGGCACTAGGCAAGTTCATTGATTATCGGGCATTCGTTCGATTAGTTGTTGAGTATGATGTGCTTCCGAAAAGAATGGCACTATTCATAGGCGCCCTAATTCCCTTTGCTGAAGTAGGGGTTGTCCTGCTGCTCCTTTACTCTCATACTTTTGTTTACGGCATTGTTCTCCTTTCTATATTATTCCTTTCAATTGGCTACGCGGTTCTTTCTCTC
>JBEQAI010000153.1:0-8000 GCA_041640415.1 Ammoniphilus sp.
CCGAATAAATCGTGAATTTCTAAGGTTGGTAGCTGGTTGAATTTTTCTAAGTCGACTTGTTGGGCTAGTTTTTGGTTATAAAGGTGAAAGGCATATTCACGCAATTTAATCAGGGTATCATCTATATCAAAGCCTAGCTTCATGGGTTTCCTCGCTTTCTGTGATAGGGGGCGGCCTCGCTTAATCCTAGTTTCTGTTTACCCATTATACCTCCTTCGTATTCTTGATAAAAGTCCAAGAGGTGAGTAGAATTGCAGTTTCAACCGATCGATCCATCCTTTTTTCAACAGCCAACCTTAGAGTTGGCTCGCTCATTGCTAGGGAAGGTGCTTGTCAAGGAAACAGAAGAGGGTATTGCTGCGGGGTGGATAGTAGAAACCGAAGCATATAGAGGGCCGTTGGATAGGGCAGCCCATAGCTTCAACAATCGAAGGACACCGAGGACGGAAGTGATGTTCGGGCCCCCAGGCTATGTATATACCTATGTGATGCATACTCATTGCTTGGTTAATGTCGTTAGTGCTCCTGAGGGGCTTCCAGAAGCCGTGCTGATTCGGGCAGTTGAACCTCTCATTGGAATGGATCTCATGTACGAACGTCGCGGTAACGTAAAAAGGGAGCAGGATCTGACCAATGGGCCAGGGAAGCTAACGAAAGCCATGGGGATTATCAAAGAAGATTACGGTAAGCCTTTTTTCGCACCGCCTCTATTTATCGCGCCAGGAAGAGAAGTTTACTCCATCCGTTCCGGCCCTAGAATTGGAATCGATAACAGCGGTGAAGCCAAAGAGTATCCTTGGCGCTTCTGGGAGGATGGGAATCGATTTATCTCGAGGTAGTCCAGCAACTGACAGAAATTCATGCGGTGATAGGAGAGGTGAGCGAACTATGCTTTTCACCCCGATCCAACCGATGAGAGTGTCAATGGGAAGTAAAGCGTTTGATGATCCAGCTTTTATCTTCGAACCAAAGATGGATGGTGGACGTTTATTGCTTCACAAGAGTGGTGACCGAGCAGAAGTCTATGCCCGTAATGGGAAAAGCGTATCGGACAAGTTTCCTGAGCTAATCAGGGGTGCGCAAGAGCTCAAAGCCAACGCCGTCATCCTTGACGGAGAAGGGGTCGTCATCCGAGGGGGAAGATCTATTTTTGATGATTTTAGCTATCGTTGGCGTTTAGCGGATCCCTTTAAGATTGGAAAAGCACAGAGCACTCATCCCGTACATTTTGTGGTTTTTGATGTGCTTTATACGAACCGTGACATCACGGGAGAGCCGCTGATGGATCGCAAGGGCCGCTTACAAGAGCTGCTAGATCTGGACCACCCGATCATCACCCCTACGATGTATGTGGAAGGAGAGGGGCGAGCTTTAAGTCAGCTCACAAAAGAACGAGAACTTGAAGGCATCATAGCGAAGAAAAAGGATTCCCTCTACCATATTGATCATCGATCTGAAGATTGGATCAAAATCAAGAACTTTCGGCTGCTCGACACGATCATTTTAGGCTATCGAACCGAACCACATTTTTCCCTTGTTGTAGGGGTGCATTTTCCCACGGTGAAAAACAAGCCCGTTGCGGTTGTGGAATCCGGGATTAGCCCGGAGGAAAAAGAAGCTTTCCTGCAGATTGCCTCACAGTTGCATACAGAAATAGACAACAATACGCAGTGGCTAGAGCCTAGACTGTGCTGTCGAATCGAGTATCAGGACCGATCGGATTTTCATCATTTGCGCGGGGTTCATTTCAAAGGATTCCTTTTCGATAAGGGCCCCGATCAATGCCATTGGATCAGCTAGACACCCCAAGGATGATGGTTAAACTGAAGTCTTATACTTAAGGATGGCTACCGGTTGTGTTCCCCACTATGGAGTCCCCGCCCGATGGTTTAGTCATATGGGATAATCCTCCACCCCCGGCCATTATCGGAAAACCATAACGATTTTCATACCAAGTATTGCTTGCTGGCTTGTGCTGTCCGAATGAGGCTTGCATTCGGACTGCTTCAAGCCTTTCCAGTCTTACGCAGTCCGAATGAGGCCTAAATTCTAATGACCCATCCCTCATAAAAAAAGAGCGTGAGTCAGAACTCACATCCAAATTTCTTTTTATTCTCCCTCTAATATCCCAACTTCCGATCCACGACCCCAGCCAACGGGGCTTTCTCCTGGTACCTTTGAAGATTATCCATAAAAAACTGGCAAACCTCTTCAGGGATGCTTGGACCAGATAAATGCGGCGTGATGATTACATTGGGCATATCCCAGAAGGGATGCGAATTCGGCAAAGGCTCTTGTTCGAACACGTCAAGAACAGCGGCGCGAAGATGCCCCTTTTTCATTACATCCACAAGGTCCTGCTCCACGATCAACTGTCCTCTTCCCACATTGACCACGCAAGCGGTCGGCTTCATCGTAAGAAGGAGGTCGCGGGTCAGCACGCCTTCAGTTTGAGGAGTAAGAGGTAGTGTAAGAACCAAATAGTCGAGATCTTGTACGAAGGACTTCCATTCTACTGACGCATAGTGATGATCTACAAGGTCAGCCGAACTACCCGTAAAACTAAGCCCCTTTACCTTCATATCAAACGCCCGGGCTTTCCGAACCACTTCTTTCCCTATGGAGCCTAGCCCAGCCACCCCAATCGTTTTCTTCGTCAAAAAGTCGGTGAGAAAGGGATCCCACGCACGAGAATGCTGAGCAGCCGTGAGACGTGGGATATCCTTAGCCAAGTAAAGAAGATAGGCAAAAAAGTACTCGGCAATGGGCCCGCCAAACTG
Source organism: Ammoniphilus sp. (assembly GCA_041640415.1). Taxonomy (GTDB): domain Bacteria; phylum Bacillota; class Bacilli; order Aneurinibacillales; family RAOX-1; genus YIM-78166. Next base: position 2,781 of record JBEQAI010000153.1, read on the forward strand.
ACCGACGATTCGAGTCAGCGTGACATCTGCTGAGAGTCGCTCCCCGTTTAGCCAATCGTTGACCCCTGCTCCCATGGATTGAATCCATCTAATTGAGGCAGGAAGCTCCACTTCGCCTACTGGGAATTTCCAGCAAAGCAAAACCTCCGTACCCTCAAGAAGAGCTCGGGCTTCGTTAGCTGTGGAGGCTGAACGGACGGAGGAATATCCAGATCTTCTGATCCAATCCGCATAGACCTCGGCCCCTTCGGGAGCGTAAACGAGTATGTTTGGTTGAGATGGAATCATCTGTTGTCTTTTCCCTCATCAAACCATAAGGGATCCATATTATCCTCTTCACCATTATAGTTGATCAGGATTTCTTCTCCGGCTTTAATGTCGGTGTAGGCATAAAAGTCAAACGTGTGGTTATCAAAATTGATCTCGTACGTGGCATTAGGTGTGTAGGAATGATTAAACAGCATTCCATATCCTAAAAGGAGGGCCGTATGGTGAGCCCCGTACTCAAAGACGTAATCGGCAAGAAACGTTTTTTCAATGTGTTCATGTTCTTCATTAGGATAAGGCAGCACGGGAGCTTCGTGGATCAGCTCGCCCTTGGCGATATCTCTTGTTGCAAATACTCCTCGATTAAACTCTCCATCGCTAAGCTTAGAAGTCTTGATCTCAATCATATTAATCTCCTGTGGCTTTTTTCTTGTTCCTCATCTTAGGGTAGCACTTGGAATTGTTGAATTCAACCTGTTTTGATATTAGTTGAGACCAAAAAGACCAAAATGATTAGTTTAGCTTCAAAATATCAATGAAAGAAAAAAATCATATATACTGTGATTAAGTTTGCTACCGCTTACAAAAACTAATATTAGGAGGGATCAAAGGTGGAACAATCCATTATGAAACAAGCATGGAATAAGAGCTGGGAAGCTCACCATAAAGTAAAGCAGCTGATTTTCTTTTCTACGTCTGCGGGGCGGAAGTCTCAGCCTGTAGTATCAATGAATCAAAATAGCAAAAATGAACATCCGCCGGAAAAGAAGCCAGCCTACCAAAGATCTCAACTGATTGGATTAATTCTAGGACCCCTTCTTTTTGCCCTAACTATGATGTTCTTTACTCCTGATGGATTAGAAGATAAGGCTAGAGCCGTACTTGCGACCACACTTTGGGTAGCGGTATGGTGGATTACGGAGGCTATTCCGATTCCGGTTACATCCTTATTGCCGCTCATTTTGTTACCGATTACGCAGACCGTTAGTGGTGCGGATGCAGCCTCTGCCTATGGTGACCCCATTATCTTCCTATTCTTAGGTGGATTCTTGATTGCCTTAGCGATGGAAAAATGGAATTTGCACAAGCGTATTGCTATTATTATCGTATCCATCATTGGTGCAAGTCCAAAGAGAATCGTACTAGGCTTTATGTTAGCTACTGGATTTTTATCGATGTGGGTATCCAATACTGCAGCCGTAATGATGATGATTCCGATCGGTACTGCTATTACTTATCAGGCGATGTCTAGTGTTAAGAAGGCCAAGGGTGAAAGCGGTTCATTGAAAACGTTTGAGAAAGCGGTTATTTTCGGTATTGGCTTTGCAGGAACCATTGGAGGATTCGGAACGCTGATCGGAACGCCTCCAAACATTATTTTAGCAGCAACCATTCAAAAGCTATATGGTGTTGAAATTTCTTTTGCGTCATGGTTGTTTTTTGCTGCACCCATCGCACTCGTCTTAATCTTTTTCACTTGGTACTTCCTTGTCAATGTTGCTTTTCCGGTTAAATTGCAAGAGCTTCCAGGCGGGAAGGCGTTGATTGACGAAGAACGGGAGAAGCTAGGTACGATGAGCTTTGAAGAAAAAGCCGTGCTGTCCGTTTTCTCATTTGCTGCCTTCATGTGGATTTCAAGAACGTTTCTATGGACAGACTTGATCCCAGGAATCAGCGACACTATGATCGCCATTTTTGCTGGAATCCTACTGTTTCTGATCCCTTCTAAAAACCAAGGGGGCAAATTATTGGATTGGAACGTTTCTCGTGAGCTTCCATGGGGAGTTCTATTGCTCTTCGGTGGTGGATTAGCCATTGCTGGAGGGTTTAAAGAAACAGGCTTAGCGGATTGGATTGGCGGGCAATTGATTGTGCTTAATGGCATGAACTTCCTTCTCATCATTATCCTGACTACAGCTTTAGTTCTTTTCTTAACTGAGATTACATCCAACACCGCGACCGCTACGATGATCTTGCCTATCTTAGCGTCACTAGCGTTAGCGATTAATGTTCACCCCTTTGCTTTAATGGTTCCGGCTGCCATGGCTGCTAACTGCGCCTTCATGCTTCCGGTCGGAACGCCGCCGAATGCGATCATCTATGCAACGGAGAAAATCACCATTTCGGAAATGGTCAGATCAGGCTTCTGGATCAATATCCTAGCGATTGTATTAATTGTGGTTGCTGTTTACTTCAGTTTGCCAATGATCATGGATATCAATTTAACTGTTTTTCCTGGAGAGTTTAAATAAGTTTCTCGTTTAAGCTAACCTAAGAAATCGTTGTGCTCAGGCCTGAGTACAACGATTTCTTGTATCCTGGAGTTATAATGGAGAGAGAACGGATGCCAAAATGGAAGTTACAAACGACCATTATTTTTTTAGTTTGCAGTGTGGTTATCTTGGCTTTGATTGTCACCAACATGTTAGTAAGTGCAAAAATTGCGGAATACGCGAAGGGAATTCAAGAGGAAAAAGCCAAGAACATCGCTAAGGTCGTATCCCGTGCCCCCTATGTGATTGAGGCATTAGGGGGGCAATTAGATTCAGCGATTATTCAAGATTTTGCTAATGATATCTTACGTGCGACAGAGGTTCAGTTTATTGTGGTCATGGACATGGAAGGGATCAGAAAATCCCATCCGGACCCGGAGAAAATCGGCATGCCTTTTGTTGGGGGAGATGAGCAAAGAGTCTTGCAAGGTGAGGAATATAGCTCCATTGCTGAAGGTACACTGGGTGTGTCCTTTCGTTACTTTAGTCCTGTCATCGACTATTCGGGTCAACAAGTAGGAGCGGTTGCTGTGGGTATCTCACTGGATGAGGTGGAAACCGCTATACAAGAGGGACGCATGACGGTGTTTCTAGGGATTGGTCTGGGAGGATTAATCGGGTTGTTGGGGGCCTGGTTTTTGGCCAGAAAGATTCGGAGAGTGTTGTTTGGCCTAGAGCCCTCGGAAATTGCTAAGCTCTTGGCTGAACGGAATGTGATGCTAAAATCTGTACGAGAAGGAATCATTGCCGTCGATTCCAACGGAATGGTGACCTTAATCAATGACGAAGGCAGTCGGCTGTTCCGAAAAGCAGGGATCCTTCAATCTCCTTTAGGCATGCCCATTGAAGAGCTGGTTTCCCATTCTGAGCTTCAAAAAGTGCTGGCCACGGGAAAGGCTCGATATGATCAGGAACAGAATCTGAGGGGCGTTGCATTATTGGTGAACACCGTACCACTCCTTGTAGATGGGAATAAGAGGGGGGCGGTAGCCACCTTTCGCGATTTGACCGAGATGAGGCAGATGGCGCAAGAGTTATCGGGGGTTAAGCTTTATGCTGAAGCCTTACGTGCGCAGTCTCATGAATTTATGAATAAGATGCATGTGATTTTAGGGATGATTCAGATTGGATTCTATGACAAGCTGAAGCAATATATTCAAGAATTAACGACGAACCAACAAACCGAGATGGGACAAGTCATGAGTAAGATCAAAGATCCGGTGATTGCCGGGTTTATATTAGGTAAACTAGCCCACGCGAGGGAAAGAGGCATTACATTGGAATTAATGGGCGAAGATGTTCTTCCTGTACTGAACAGCTCGGGAATGACTCACGAGATCGTTACCATTGTAGGTAACCTGATAACCAACGCGTTCGATGCCGTCGAGAGCTCGGAGGAAGGAAGAGTCCATGTGGGATTTTCTTATTTTGAAGAGATGATTACGATAGAAGTAGCGGACAGCGGCCCCGGCATGGATGAGCTAACCATGGAGAGAATGTTTGAAAAAGGCTTTTCGACGAAGGAAGAGGAAAACAGAGGGATTGGGCTTTATCTCCTAAGAAAGAGTGTAGAAAGGTTGGATGGAGAGGTCCAGGTGGAATCCGTGATAGGTAAGGGGACTCGGTTTACGGTGGAGATTCCCTTTTCACAGGAATGAGGTGAAGAGATGATTAAAATCATGATTGTAGAAGATGATCCCATGGTGGCGGAGATTAATAAGCATTATCTTCAGAAGCTGTCCGGATTTGAACTGGTAGCCGTAGCTCACTCGTTTACCGAGGCGATGGCTTTATTGGAGATTCATGACATTGATCTAATTTTGCTAGATATTTTCATGCCGGGTAAAACGGGACTTGATCTATTGGCACGGATACGTGAAAAGGGAATCGGAGTCGATGTGATCGTGATCTCTGCAGCCAGCGATATTCCGACGGTGAAGAAGGCTCTCCGGTACGGAGCAGTAGACTATTTGATTAAGCCTTTTGAGTTTGACCGGTTTGAATCCGCACTCTTAACGTATAAAGAAAGTTTAAGAGTGATGGACCAGCAGCGGGCCATTAGTCAAGAAGACCTCGATCAGCTTGTTCTTTACAAGGCACCCGTGATTGAACCGAAAGAGCTTCCGAAGGGTCTCTCGAAATTGACGCTGCGAGTGTTGTGGGAAAAGGTGGAGGAGGGCACGTTGTTCACAACGGAAGAAATAGCCACTCAAGCGGGAATAACGAGAGTTTCTGCTCGGAAATACCTGCAGTTTCTGGTGGAGGAGGGGTTCCTGAGTATGGAGCTGATCTATGGGGCTGTAGGCCGGCCGATCTATAAGTATCAGATTGTAGAAGCGAAAAAAGAAGGGATCAAGAGTTATTTGTAAACCTAAAGGGCCAGCTCACCGTATTGGCGGGGGCTGGTCCTTGTTATGTTAGCCTGGCAGGCCTGTGGCATAGTTAACGAGAAGGAGCTGGCTAATATATTGACTAATCAGTTTCTGCTGCTCATGGATACTTTGCATGGATGCATACTCCTTCCTTTAAGACTTCAGGACAAAGCACATAACACTTTTGTCTTCCTGTAGATTCCAATCTAAAAAAATATCAGCAATCGGCTGTTTAAAAATTTCCTCGAATCGTCCTTCGTTATGGCAATAGCCTTTTTCCAGATCGTCCTTGGTGACCAAGAGGGTCT
>JBEQAI010000154.1:0-7896 GCA_041640415.1 Ammoniphilus sp.
GCTCACTTATAACTCCATCTTTAAGCTGCTGAAGCTGTTCTTTCATAATGGTGACGGCTTGCTCGTATTTGTCAATTTCAATTCCGGACATGAGCATGAGAATTCCCTTCTGACTCTCCAGACGAGAAACTGCATAATAAGCAAGACTAGCTTTTTCTCTGACATTCACAAATAGCTTCGAGTGAGGAAACCCGCCTAGGATCCCATTGTACATCAGAAGGGCTTCATAATTTTCATCGACAAGTGTCGTATGGGTCCGGCAGCCGATGTTGAGCTTTCCTTGACCTACTTCCATATGCTCAATCACGGTACGTTCTTCCACCTTCTTTTTTTGCACCGGATTAAACACCAGTTCCTTGAGTTGCTTTCGATCGTGGGAAAAATGCTTGGCAATTTCGGCTTGCACTTGCTCTTGCTCTACATCACCAACGACATATATATCGATCGGATTCTCAGAAAGCAGTTGCATGTAGTATGTATAAAGTTCCACAGGATTGACTTGATCGAGCTCCTCTAGCTTGCCGTAGGAAAGAAGGCGATAGGGTTCATCCTTGCACATTTCTTCTGTGACCCGTTGATTGGCATATTTAATTTTGTCATCTACCAATCCTGATATCTTATTTTTCAGCAGCTCCGCTTCAGACTTTACAAACGCTGGAGAAAATCCTCCGTTTTCAACGAGGGGGCGTGTGATTACTTCTCCTAAAAATTCTATCCCTTTGCTAAGCAAGGGCTCAGCATCAGAAAGGTACTTTTCGTTGGCTAGTTCAATTTGAATCTGAATAACTTGTTTTTCACCTTTTTTAATTACATCTGTGTGAAATACAGCCCCAAACAAACTATCCAAATACTGACGAAGCTGTTGCGTTGCAGGATATTTTGCACTCCCACGCTTCAGCACATAAGGAACTAAAGCCGTTTTGGTTACCGTTTCCTCCTGTAAATCCTGCTCCAATTGAACAATGATGGTTGTCGTTTTAAACTTATCGGTGGCTAGTACATGAAGATTCATGTTATTGATCGAGGCGCTGTTCATCAAAAGCTGACCCAAAACGAACCCTCTCCTTTTTGAGTGTATTATTTCCATTATACGCCATTTAGCTTGATTGTTTAACCTTTAATGTGCAATAAGTCTAAAGATAGAAAAAAGAGTCCTGCTTAGTTAAGCAAAACTCCATGCCTCTTCCTCTGATTGTTCCATTCCTCCAAAGGTTTGGTCATCCATCTCTTCAAAACGACCGCAATCGGGGTGCATGCAAAGCATTCCTTTTAAATTACGATCCTTAAACTTTACTCCGCTATGATTTCCACAATAGGGGCATGACCACATCTCTTCAACACATCCTTTATAGGTTTTCAATTCTTATTTTTGGGAAAAGAGAGGGATTTATACCCTTAGGGAAGAAAATAAAGGAGCGGAAAAGTAAGAGAGTGGTCCCTAGGGGTCATTCTACCGACCTTTAGGGACCACCCTCGAACTTTCTAGGATATGTGGGAATCATTTTTCTTGATGAGAACTTCGCGCGGTTTACTTCCTTCAAACGGACCCACCACTTTATTCGCTTCCATCATGTCCACAAGCCTCGCTGCTCGCGTGTAGCCAATTCTAAATCTGCGTTGCAGCAAGGAGGCCGATGCGGTTTGCGCATCAATCACTAATCTGACCGCTTCTTCGTACAAATCGTCTTCTGGTACCGATTCCGTTACCTGTTCCGGTTCGGAAGGGATCATTTCGGAGTGATAACGTGCCGTCTGCTGTTCCTTAACAAATTCCACAACGGCTTCGACCTCTTCATCTGAAACAAAAGCTCCTTGTACTCGGATAGGTTTGGAGGCGCCCATTGGAAGATACAGCATATCTCCTCGACCTAATAGCTTCTCTGCGCCACCCATATCTAAAATCGTCCGTGAGTCGGTCATCGATGATACGCCGAACGCGATTCTGGACGGGATGTTAGCCTTGATAACCCCTGTAATAACATCAACGGAGGGTCTCTGGGTCGCGATAATAAGATGGATCCCTGCAGCCCTGGCCATCTGAGCTAAACGGCAGATGGCATCCTCGACATCTCCTGCGGCGACCATCATCAGGTCGGCCAACTCATCAACAATGACCACAATAAATGGCAAAGGCTTGCCAGTGCCCGATTGAATCACGGATTGGTTATATAAATCGATGTTCCTAGTGCCGCTCTTAGCAAACAGCTCGTATCTCTTTTCCATCTCCACCACCACTTTTTTCAGCGCCATGGAGGCTCGTTTCGCATCGGTTACGACAGGAGCCAGAAGGTGGGGAATTCCATTATACATATTAAGCTCGACCATCTTAGGGTCGATCATCATCAGTTTCACCTCATGCGGCTTCGCTTTAAATAGGAGGCTTGTTATAATCCCATTGATGCACACACTCTTCCCGCTACCGGTAGCTCCGGCCACTAGCAAGTGCGGCATCTTAGCAAGGTTAGCCACAATCGGTTCACCGGAAATATCTCGTCCTAATCCAACATTCAATTTGGCCTCGGCCTCTTGGTACGTACCGCTCTCTAATACTTCTCGGAGAGTTACGATGGCTACTTCAGCATTAGGCACTTCAATTCCAACCGCAGACTTCCCAGGTATAGGAGCCTCAATTCGAATATCTTTTGCCGCTAAGGCTAAGGCAATATCGTCGGCAAGATTGACAATCTTGCTTACCTTTACTCCGACAGCGGGTTGTATCTCGTAGCGTGTAACGGTTGGCCCTCGATGAATCTGCATGACTCTAGCGTTGACTCCAAAACTCTCAAGCGTCTGCTCGAGCTTGCGCGCGTTGGATTGCATATCCCGGTATTCTTTGCCTTGCTGTTTAGCCAGCTTAGGCCTCGATAGAAGGGATAAACTCGGAATTTCGTAATGAAGGACTGGTTCTTCTACAATGACCCCACTTGCATCTTCAGTACTAATAAATTCGATATCCTTCAAATCTAATTCAAGCTCATTGCTTTTCCCTTTTGGTGTGGCTGCTTGCGTAACAGGAGGAACAACGGGTTCTAGGCCCAAATCCAGCTCTTCCTGCTTATAAGCTGTTTCAACAAAGTCATGAATGACCGGAGGATCATACGTTTTTTCTGCTGGTGCTTCCGATGGCTTCGGGAAGCTGAAATCCACGTCTTGAAAATCCCCTAGAGTTGACTTCTTGGGCGATTCCTCTAGCGCAGGCTCCTTTTCTTTTCTCTCTAGCATAAGATGGACCGCTTCTCTCCCTTTGTCAGCGACAGAGCGGCCAGCGGAGGCCATCATATCTCTCATTCTGGAGAACAGGGTGACATACGAAATTTGGAATAGAAGCATCAATCCGATTAGAAAAGAAAAAATGGCGATAATCATTGTGCCTGTTCGAGCAAACAAATAATAGTTAATGGCTAGTCCCATAGCCCCTATCATGCCGCCCCCGATATCCGTCGTAGAGACTTGTCCTTTTTCAATTTGAGCCTTCTCCTGTAGGATCGCATCCCAAGAAACCCGTAGAATGCTTTGGTCGGTAAACTTCCCTTGGGCGGATAATTGATCAAAGAAAAAGATATGATCAAACAATAAAATAGCAAAAAACATGATAAACCATCCGATCCACCGCGGGGTAAAAAGAATGGGCCATTGTCTTCGGACCATAATATAACCCGCACAGTAAATCCCAATTAAGGGAATAATAAAGTCCCATGTCCCTGCTAGAAAACGAAAAACCCATGAGAAGGTTTCACCAAACCATCCAAATTTAGACAGTGTAATAAGAAAAACCGCTAGCAGAATTAACCCATATAATTCAAAAACCAGAGTTGCTTTCAGCGGAAATCTAGGTGAATGCTCTTTTTTAGTTTTTTTGCCTTTACTTGGTGCCATAAATTTGCTCCACCTCTCTTGGAAAAAGGAAAGGCAGCCATGAGGGGGGCTGCCCATTTATTACTATTAGTATAGCATAAATTCTAACTTGGATAATAGTTCCTTTTAACCAGCTAAGATAACCGAGCTTCTGGACGAAAGTAGATGGTTTGCCCTGGCATGTACCTTGGATTTAAATAATCCTGGGGGTCTGGGCTCATTAATCGGACGATCTTCACTTCTGTTGAATGGGGTATTGGCTCGACCAGCATTCTTACTCCATCAATTTCCGTTTCTTGATAATGGTAGTCCGTATGGTCTACGTTCCTCATAATCATTTCCATTGGCATGACTGAATAAATAATCATGTTCATCCCACCTTTTATTGAAGCATGTGGTTCTGATCTTTCTTCTGCTGAATAAGTTCATTTAACTTCTTCATTGCCTGGGCAATCCCGCCTACTTCGTTAATGAGACCTACTTCCACAGCTGTCGTACCCACCACATTGGTTCCAACATCCCGTGTAAGTTCCCCCACCTTTAGCATAAGTTCACGGAATTTTTCCTCTTCGATTCGCGAATGCTCAACAACGAACCGAACCACCCGATCCTGCATCTTTTCTAAATACTCAAAAGACTCCACCACATTAATCACGAGACCCGTTAAACGAACGGGATGCACAATCATGGTCGCTGAAGGAGCAATAAAGGAGTAATCGGCCGAGACAGCAATGGGAACCCCAATACTATGCCCCCCGCCTAATACAAGGGAAACGGTCGGTTTGGATAAAGAGGTGATCATTTCGGCAATCGCCAGTCCCGCCTCTACATCTCCTCCAACGGTGTTTAACACAATGAGCAGTCCCTCAATTTTAGGATTTTGTTCAATCGCCACCAATTGAGGGATGATATGCTCATACTTCGTCGTTTTGTTTTGGGGAGGGAGCTGCATGTGTCCTTCAATTTGTCCAATAATGGTCAAACAATGAATATTGCTATCCGGGCTTGTAGGCACAGCCGTTTGTCCCAACTGCTGAATGGTGTCTAGGATTCCTTTCTTCTTATCCTCATTAACTTGTGGAGGCTGACCCGGGTTTCGGTTCGGTTGCTGGCCAGGGTCTGGATTTGGCGGTTGTTGCTGAAACGGCTGATTCACAAACCCCGGCTGTCGGACAGGAGTCTGCATCGGTCTATAAGGCATAAAGTTGTTCCAATCATATGACATAATTTCTTCCCTCCATCATTAACGAAACTTGGAGCTTCCTCCATTATTATGAACCGAAATGGAGAGAACATGTGTGAAAATGATAAAAGCCTGCATTCATGCTACTGAATACAGGCTCACTATTCTTCTGCTAGGCTTCCATAATTATAGGTAAGATCATCGGTCTTCTCTTCGTTTTCTCGTACAAGAAACGACTTAAGCCATCCCTTACGCTATTCTTGAGCGAGGACCATTCATTAACCTTCTCTTCCATACATCTTAACAGGATTTGACTTACCAGCCTATTCGCTTCGTCGAGCAATGCTTCCGATTCCCTTACGTAGACAAAGCCTCTAGATAAAATATCAGGGCCGGAAAGAATTGCCCCCGTTTGCTTACAGAGAGTCACGACTACAACTAGGATGCCATCCTGGGACAATAGCTTGCGGTCTCGCAATACGATATTACCGACATCTCCAACCCCTAAGCCATCAATAAGCACTTGTCCAGCATGAACCCTGCCCCCAAGTCGTGCCGATCCACCGGAGACCTCTACGGTGTCACCGTTATCTAATAAGAAGATATTTTCGGAGGGGATTCCCACGAGCTCAGCCAGCTTCGCATGAGATCTCATCATACGAAACTCTCCATGAACGGGAATAAAAAACTTCGGCCTCATTAAATTAATCATGAGCTTGAGCTCTTCTTGACTTCCATGTCCAGATACATGAACCTCAGGACCATAGTAAACGTCCGCGCCAATACGATACAGCTGGTCTACAATCCTGCCGACATGCCTCTCATTCCCAGGAATTGGAGTAGCCGCAATCAATACCGTATCACCGGGGAGAATATCTACTTTACGATGGGCAGAACGAGCCATTTTCGTTAAGGCGGACATCGGTTCGCCTTGACTTCCGGTGGACAGGATCGCTACTTGATCAGCCGCGTAGCGATGAATGTCTTCCACTTCAATGAGCATTCCCTCCGCGGCATGCAGATAGCCTAAATCCAACGCGATCTGCATAACGTTCTGCATGCTTCTGCCGATTACAGCCACCTTGCGTCCATAGTGCTGGGCTGCGTCTAAGACCTGTTGTATCCGATGGATGTTAGAAGCAAAGGTTGCCACCACAATTCGTCCCTTCGCTTGGTAAAAGATCCGATCAATAGCTTGTCCCACTTTTCGTTCTGATCCTGTAAAACCCGGCTTATCTGAGTTGGTACTATCCGATAAAAGAGCAACCACTCCCTCCGCTCCGATTCGAGTCATGGTTGCAAGGTCTGCTACTTCGTAGTCAACGGGAGTTTGGTCAAATTTAAAATCGCCTGTATGAACCACTTTTCCCTCTGGTGTATCCACGCAAATGCCGAGTGAATCCGGTATGCTGTGCGTGGTCCTAAAGAAACTTACGCTCAATGTGCCAAAAGAAATGACAGACTGGTCATCCACTAGGATCAGAGTTGCGTCCCTAAGTATACCCGCTTCTTTTAGCTTGAGTTCCACGAGTCCAAGCGTCAGCTTGCTTCCATAGACCGGGACATTCAAGTGTTTAAGCACATAGGCCAATCCACCAATATGGTCTTCATGTCCATGTGTCAGGAATATACCTCTTACTTTATCTCGATTTTCTTGAAGATAAGTAATGTCAGGAATTACCATATCTATTCCTAGCATCTCTTCTTCAGGAAACTTTAACCCCGCATCGATGACGACCATTTCATCATCGTATTGAACACCGTACATATTCTTGCCTATCTCGCCAACGCCGCCCAAAGCAAAGATAGACAATACCTTGTTGCCTTGTTTCACCAACTGTATACCTCCTAGCCTTGACTCCTGTATTCAGTTTTAGCATATGAAGATTCCCCGTAGTCAACGGCCACGAGAGAGGATGTTAGCCTTCATAGGTTCAATATCACCGGACGAGTCATTTAAAATAATTATACATCAATGATATATCGAAGGAAAGATATTCCGTCTCCATAGGAATGGTAAATAGTTAAATTTAATTTAACCCTCAACATAAAAGAATATGATTTGCTGAAAAAGAAAAAGCAGCCAAGATGGCTGCTTATTGTTCGAGTAGTTTTTCAATAAATTGGGCTTCTTGTGGATTCGCAGGCACTAATGGAAGTCTGACAGAGCCCACTTCAACTCCCTTTTTGTTAAGAGCATACTTGACTGGGACCGGATTGGATGTAATGAAAAGTCCCTCGAAAATCGGCAAGTACTTTTGATGAAGAGCAGCTGCCTGTTTTACCTCACCGTTAATAAAGGCATTAATCATGCTCTTCATTTCGTTGCCGATCACATGGCTTGCTACGCTTACCACGCCATGACCTCCGACGCTTAATGTAGGAAGAGTCAGCTTATCATCGCCTGTGTACACGAGGAAGTCCGCTGGGGATTGGTCAGCGATCACGGCAACAGCAGAAAGATCTCCGCTTGCTTCTTTAACTGAGGTAATGTTAGGAATTTGCGCTAATCGCAGGATGGTTTCTACATTCATATTGATTGCAGAGCGACCTGGAATGTTATATAGCATCACGGGAAGCGACGTAGATTCGGCAATGGCTTTAAAATGTTGATAAAGCCCTTCTTGAGATGGCTTGTTGTAGTACGGCACAACTAGCATAATTCCGTCTACTCCAGCTTCTTCCGCTTTTTTGGTCAACTCAATCGATGCTTGGGTACTGTTGCTTCCTGTACCGGCAATCACCTTCGCTCTCCCTTTTGCTTGTTGAACCACATGCTTAAAGAGGGCAATCTTTTCTTCTTTGCTTAAAGTTGGGGATTCGCCTGTTGTTCCTGCGACAACAAGGGTTTCTGTCCC
>JBEQAI010000155.1:0-7894 GCA_041640415.1 Ammoniphilus sp.
GAGATCAGCTTGTTCAAACACATGGCGCATTCTTAAATGGACATGGCTCTCTTTATGCAGGATCATCCAGTTGGCCTCATTGTTCTGATCAGTACAAAGATTTCCAGAAACCTCCATCCTTGTTTTGATCGATAGCTTGTGGAAACCAGGCTTTAGATCCATATGGGAAAGGTCTAAGCGCCAATGGGTTTTACTGCTGTTGGTCAGGTCCATATATTGACTGGCTAGAGGAATATCATCCACAAGCACCGTGATGGTGGAACGATCCGGTATCAAGGTGGACGAGTGGCTGAAGAAAAGGTCAATATAAGATCCACTCAAGATTTTTTTGCTTTGTCCTACTTGAAAGTAGTAGTCTTGCTGATTGCTTACGCCGGTAACGACCCGGTCCTCTGAAAAAATAAAGAGGTTCTCAGCGGACTGAGGAGTAAGCTCATCCGCATGGACGGGAAGGGCATGAAGCAGAAATAAAATCAAGGATAATAAGAACTTAGGCATGTTGGTCACCCGCTATCGGTTAGAAGCGTTGGGTTTTTTCCCATTTCACTTCTTGTTTTTTTATTTTGAGCTGTGCGTTCATCCACGTGGCCCGGATGACAATAATAATCCAAAATTGTGCATAGGTGAGATACATGAGCATCACCATGAAGAGATTGTGCATGGTAAGCTCGGTCTTCTCAATACGGAGGGTAATCATAATTTCCAGGATGAAAAGGACGTAGGCAAGGAGCCAAAGCAGAAGATAGGGTCCCGGTATCGTGATCTTTGCAATATCTAGCATGCCTAGAACAAAAATCAGATTGGAAATCATGACACCGCCCAAAAATAGGAAGTAGGTAATGAAAAAGTAGATTAGGTCGAATTGAATTCTCTTTTTCTCCATCTTAAACAGCCTAGGCATATATTTGGCGATCACATATTGATTCCCTTGCGCCCAGCGTGTTCGTTGCTTATACCAGACCTTCCATGTTTCGGGCTCCTGCTCCCAGGTAATTGCCACAGGCCAGAATCGAATGATATATCCTTTTTCATAGACGCGAATGCTCAGTTCCGTATCTTCCGCTAAGGCATCTTCATCCCATCCTCCCAGTTCCTCGAGAATGGACCGTCGGATCAAAAAATTCGTTCCGGGAATCGTAGCGATGCCAAACCACTTCCATCGACCGGCCTGCGCCATCCACTGGAAGCTGATCGTTTCAATATTAATAAATCGGGTGAGGCTGTTTCGTTTTGCGTTGATGACGCGAAATTTCCCTACAACAGCACCAATTTGGGGCTCGTTTAAAATCCCCACTACTAGGTTTTTCAGTGCGGCCCGTTCGGGGGTATTGTCGGCATCATAGACGACAATGTACTCCCCAGTGGAGTGTTTAAACCCTCGGTTTAACGCCCCAGACTTTCCCTTGCCGCCTTGTTCAGGAGTCACATGGATGGGGATCACAAAAGGGAACTTGCGGGCAAATTCATCGACAATTTCCCCGGTCTTGTCTTTGGACTTGTCATTGATGACAATGATCTCAAGCTGATCCTCCGGATAATCCAGGTGAACCATCGCCTCTAAGGTGGCTCGGATCACTACGTCTTCATTGTGGGCAGGAATGAGGATGGACACCTTGGGCCAGACTTCGACTTGCCGGATTAAGTCTTCCGCTCCTTTTTCCATCTGCATCGCATACAGATAGCCGCCTTGAGCAAGAAACATGTAGTATAAGAGCATAACCCAAATGATGCTTAATGAGAGTAGAAACAAAACATCAATAATCATCCCTGTATCTCCCTTTCAGCAAAAAGTCGAGTCGAGCTTTTCTCCCGTAACCTTAATAGATTCAGTGTAAATAAGAGGCTAAACAAGAGTACGATAAGGACAATGCCCCATAGAATGTATTGGAAATTCCTAGCTACAAAGCCTTGTTGAAGCTGCTTTTTACCCATCGTGTTCAGTACTTTGGGATCCATGATGTCTATCTTTATTCCTTCAATCCCCGAATTGATGCGAACAAAGGCGGTCTCGACTCGGTTCGATTGATCGGCCAGGTTTATGTAGCTTAAGGGGTATTGTTCTAGCCAGAGCACCAGTTCAGATAATTTTTCTAAAGGCAGATATTCATGGAAGTAGACTCCCACCAGACTATCTCGGACAATAAGCGTGGTTTGGAGTTGATCCTTGAGTTCTTCTAAGAAGATAGGCGTATTTTGAACGTAGCCCAGCGTCTCAGGAATGACCGTAAGGCTGTTCCTTTGAACGACATAGGGCAGGCGCTGCATCGCAAGATACGTTTGGTCCGAAAGTTGAATAGGACCCACAAGGGTAGAAAAATAGTTTTCTGCGATGCGATATCCTTCCTGTGACAAGGCATAATAAGGAGCTTGAAAGGCCAATGGAACCAGATCGTGACGGACAAGCAGCGCGATAGCTTCCTCTATCTTGGATCGCATGTATTCCTCCTCTTGTGGAATGGGCTGATCGAGAAGCTGGTCCCAGAATTCAATCCCGCCGCCAGTGACTAGGTTCTGATGAGAGTGCCCATGGAGGATAATCGAGCCTCCTTTAGCTGTCGCGTACTGTAGGGCCTCTACTAAAGCAGGCGTGTCATCTAGAGTAATCGTGAGTTGGTCCTTCGCATTAAAGTAAACGGGTCGAACGGCCATCATGAAGGGAATGCCTTTCCCGCTCAACAGGTCAGCGATCTTCCGTATATTTTCCGGATGCGCAGCAGGGTGAATATCCTCAATGCGAATAAAGGCTTGGTGCTGATGGGGGTGTGGTTGTTGAAAATAATCGTGTAAAAAATCGGCTAGAATGTTCCCCATTACTCCCCATAGCTGCAAGGATTGAAAATGCCATACGCCTTGTTTCTCATACAGAAGAGGATAGTCGTTCAATCCATCATGAGCAAAGGCTCGGACGGTCTCTTCATCCGTTGGCCCAGAACGGTACACACTGTGATCCTTCAACGGGTAGGTCTGCTGATCGTAAGTGACAGAGGTAATGGGCAGGCTCCGTTCGGCTTGACCTCCACCTATCAGGAAAAGAGGGATTCCTTTGCTTTTTGCTTCTTCAGACACCCTCGTCGTCAGATTAGAATCATAAGATGGTCTAGAAAGATAAAACACGTACTCAGAATCCTCCAGCGCTAGGGGTTCACCGGGACGAAGGATTTGCAATTGATTCGTCAAAGAAAAATGGCCAATGAGGGAAGACAAGGCAAGAGCCTCGCTTCGCAGTTCTTCTTGGTAAAGGATAAGAACCTGCGAAGGCTTTTTGTCTGCATGCAGATGTCCCGGAAAGAAATACAAGGTGATTAAGAAGAACAAGAGTAGGAGCTTGTTACTCGACATACTTCTCCAACCTTTGTTTAGCCAGTTGATAAATCCCTCGAGGATCCGTTCCTTCCTCAGGGGAGCTAGCGATACCAAATTTAAGCTGGACTTCAATTTTTCTTTTTTTCTGTTCTCTTACGATTTCATTCATTCGCAAGGATTCCTTTAAGCGGGAGCGTACAATATCCATGCGATCGGGCAAGGTTTCAGGAAGAAGGAGGGCAAAAACCCCATTTTCTAAATAAGCTCGCTTATCGACATTTCGAATGGACAAGGAGATGCCGTTAGACAAATCCTTTAGCAGCTTGTTGGTTTGCTTTTCTCCATACTCTTTTTGGATTTCGGTAAAATATTTTATTTCAACAAGCAAGAGGACCAAAGGTCTTTTGTAACGTACGCTTCGCTGTACTTCTTCCTCCAGCTCCATCTGAAACCGCCGATAGTTGGGGAATTCCGTCACTTCATCCAGCATTACTCGCTCATTATAGCTTTTCTCCAACAATTGATATCGTTGGACAAGCTTCTGCAGGTGTTCGCCCAGCAGCCCAGAAAAAATAGCAACAAGAGGAAAAAACAAGAGCCAAATTAAATCGTTAATGGTGGTTTCGGCAATCGTTTTATAAAAGTAAATTCTGGATAGTATAACGGTTCCATGTCCGAAAACAAATACAATAGAAAAGAGCAAGGCTTCATTCAAGCCACGAATGAAGCTGACGACGATCAGCAGGGCGGAAAGCATAAAATAAAAATAGTTGTAGGGATGAATTTGTATCGAAAAGATAATATAGATAGAAATCAAAACGATAGAAAGAAAAACCCCTAACAGATATAAATAGGTTCTTTCACTTTTACTGGCCATCCGGGTTGTCCTCGCTTTCCACTAATAGCACTTGAAGTTGATCAAAGGAATAGGCGTCTGTCTTATCTAAATCCACAAAGCCTCCATAATAAGGGGACCTAGGGTCCTGGACTTGCAGATGACGGAGCCTTTCAAATAATTCCTTTACTAGTTGCTTCTCATCCGTCATCATGAACATCCGAATAGCCAAACCGTAAACAGCCGGAGATTCAAAGTCCGCTAGGGGTTTTCCTTCAAGGGAGTAAATGCCATACAAACGTTGATGCCGATCCCATTGCTGTTTTATGAAGGCTAGGGTTCGATTGATTTCTAATCCGGCTTCTATCAGATGAAGAGAAGTATAGAAGCTATCGATTAAGTTGACCTCTTCTTGAGCCAACCAGCTTCCTTGGTCATAATCATAGGTCTTTCGGTACAATCCGTTAGGCAGCTCAGCTTCCCGGATCAACGCTAGCGATTTTTTATAAATCTTTTCCCAATCCGGGTCATAAGCTGTCAATAGTTTCATGGTGTGTAGATCGAGATAAGATATGGTGATTTTGCTTGTTCTTTCATTATGGACCGTGTGGTAAAAATCGACGAGACAAAAATCTTCCCTGAGATTCCACTTTTTCACTCCCTTAGCTATAGCTAAGGCTTGATCCAAGTGGGAAGGCTCCCCCCACAAGCGATATCCTAAGAGGAGTCCCCTAATGATTCTAAGATCATCAATACTGGCATTGCTATCGGCTTTGATCTTGCGGGGCGGATCAACCATCCATCTGCTGAGCCCTTCTTTCATTAAAAGATGCTGGTTTAGGAACTGCACCTGTTGGTCAAAAAGATCCCGTTTCTGTTCCTTTACAGCGTAAAGAAGTAATAATCCCGTCGACTCGGATAAGTAGGAGTGGTTTTTGGCTACGTCCGGTATCATGGGATGGTCATCGCGCAAATTGGTATACACTCCCCCAGAAGCATCTAGCATATGGCTGACAACAAATCGATAAAGGAGGCTGTCTGCTTCAGTCGGCATAATTTTGATAGGAGGCTGGAGGTTTGCACGATAAAGAAGAAACATAAGGCCCAAAACTAGTCCTCCGTAAATCCAGTACTTGCGTTTCATTTCTTTCTCCTTATTAATAATGAAATAAAAAAAACCGACTCCATCCTTAGTTCAGAATCGGTCGGTTGCACTACTCGCTCCCAATTTTCCAAGTGCCCAGTATAAAGAAAATTGTTCTTCGCGTCCCTTATTATTTATTAATAATATATCATAGGGAGCTTAAGAATCCTATAAAATCATAGTTACATCAAGGGCCGAAGTATGAAAGAATTCCCTATATTTACAAATCATTTTCCAGTCGATATGATAGGGTTAATAATCCTTAATCTTCCTGGAGGTCATGCATGAATTGGAGAAGCCCGGTTTTAATGTCGAAGTTGACACCGCCTCTAGTGAAATCCAATATTTTAAGAAGAGTAGATCTAGAGAAAAAGCTGCGTACGATTCCCGATTATTCTTTGACCTTGCTGTATTCAGGACCGGGATACGGGAAAAGTACAGCGCTTAGCGTGTTTGCCCGTGAGGTTAAGCTGCCGGTTTGCTGGTATAGTATATCGGAACACGATGACGATATGTTTCCGTTTTTGACTCACTTCATTTATTCCATTCGATCTCGCTTTCCTTCCTTCGGGGAAGAGCTTCTCCAGCAGTTGAATGAGGGGGATTGGTTTTTTAATTACGATGAGATCCAGTACTTTTCTCGCATGATTTTGAATGAATTTTTTATGCTCTCCCCAGAGCCTTTTGTCATCCTATTAGATGATTTTCACTATCTATCTCATTCCCACCTGATTAACGAATGGATGAAGCTATTTATTCAGAATCTACCCTCTCATGTGCATCTTGTGCTTTCAAGCCGAATTAAGCCAGATTGGGAATTTTTATACTCCATGAAGCTAAAGAACATGGTTCTGGAGTTAAGCCAGAAGGATTTATCCTTTCAACAGGATGAGATTGAGGTTCTCTTTCAAGATCAGTTTGAGTTCGAACTTCCGCCGGCTGAAGTAGAGCTTTTATTCCGGAAGACCGAAGGCTGGGCGATTTCCCTGAATATGATTTGGCAGAAGCTGCGTGAAGGAGAAGATCTTTCTTTTCTCCTCCATAATCACAGCAAGATGGAAGATCTTTTTCATTTCATGGCTCTTGAAGTTTTATCCAAGCAAACGCCAGAGATTCAGAGCTTTTTGGTTCGTACCTCCATTTTGACTGAGCTGAACGGCGAGATCTGCCAGTTTCTTTTAAACATTCCTAACTCGAGTGAGCTTCTGCAGGAGTTGATGCAGCGAAATATCTTCATCAGCTACTTAGGGGCGGGAGAATATCGCTACCATGCCTTGTTTCGGGAGTTTCTTCAACAGCAGCTCCGAAAAAAGCCCGACCAGTTCGATAGGCTGCACCGCAAGGCTGCCCACTTCTATAAGCTGAAGGCTCTTTATAACCAAGCGCTCTATCATTATCGAACGATTCATGCTTATTCCGATATGGGAGAGGTTCTTGCTCATTTTGGCGAAACGAAGGTACAAAATGGGGAATTTGAGAGCTTGGCAGAATTGCTCAAAGTGATTCCGCTAGAGGTAATGGACCAGTACTTCTCTTTGTGGTTCTATAAAGGGGAAATGAATCGCTACCGTTGCAATTATCAGGAGGCCATCGCAGATTATCAGCGTTCTTCTCAATGTGCTCAGAGTAAAGGAGAGATTATAGGCCAAGTTCGGGGGTTGGAAGGTCAAGCCAAGGTATATTTGGATACCATCCAGCCAGGGAAAGCTGACCACTTGCTTCGCGAAGCTCTTCAATTACTTGGAGATGCGACATCGGAGCAAAAGGTGAGAGTTCTCCATCTTTTAGCTGAGAATCTAATCAATAAAGGCTGTCCGGAAGAAGCGGAGCAGTCTTTTAAAGAAATTGAACGGCTTCAGCGAAGTTTAGAAGATGGGGAGCTGCAAGCGAGGTTTTACTTGCGTACGGGGCGTCTTAAAACTTGCAAGCGCATTCTTGAACGGAAGCTGCAGAACGAAGCGAGCTCTCGCAAGCACTTGTCCAAGTCTCATCGAGAAACGTCTCTCCTTCTCTCCATTGTTACTTCATGCTTAGGCGAAGCTGAGGAGGCGAAGCGGTATGCTGAAAGGGGCCTGCTTCAAGGGACGGAAGCGAAATCGCCTTTTGTTGAGGCGGTAGGATGGATGCGTTTAGGCCACGCCTCTCTCATTCATACGACCCCTTATCCGGTGGAGACGATTCAGCAATGCTATAATAATGCGCTTGCGCTTATGGAGGATGTGCAGATCTCCCGTGGTAAAGCGGAGCCGCTCATGGGCTTATGCTTGCTGCATGGCTTGGAAGGGAATCTGGAGCTGGCCCTGCAATATGGGGAAGCGGCCTTTAAGGAAAGTGAAGCGGCTGAAGATCATTGGTTCTCTACCCTTGTCATGCTAGGGATGGGAATCTCTTATATTTCCGCGGAGCAATGGGATAAAGGTAAACAGATGCTAGCGCAAACCTTTCAGCGTTTTGTAGAAGTGGGCGATTCCTTTGGTTGTACCGCTTCCTTGCTTTGGATAAGCTATGCCGATTATTCAACCCAGGATTGGCAAGGGTTTATGCTTTCTGTTCAACAGTTTTTGGATAGGATGCAGGCTGGAGATTACCACTTCTTGCTTCAGCGCCGAACG
>JBEQAI010000156.1:0-7864 GCA_041640415.1 Ammoniphilus sp.
CTGGTTTATGCCGCTGCTGTTTTGGCTCGCTGGAGCGGCGTGCTGGTACGCGCTTCGCGTAAGATCAATCGAACAATTTCGCCGGGATCGAGTGCAGCGGCTGTTCATCCCCTTCGTTTTCGGTCTACTGCTAGTCATACCGCCACAAGGCTATTATGCTCAGTTGGCCCATGCCGGAGAAGCGGGTTCTTACCTGACATTCTTAGGAACCTTTTTCACCGATTTCAGCGATTTGTCTGGATATTTTGGAACGTTCACCCCTGCTCATCTTTGGTTTATTCTTTACTTATTCGTCTTATCCCTAGTCGCCTTGCCGTTCTTTACCTATTTTAGCAATCCGAAAAGAACAGCAGCTATTCAAAGGTTTCATCAGTTTTTTAGCAAGCCGGTGACCTTTATCTCTTTTTTTATCATCTTGGTGCTCCTCCATGCCTTACCCGCGCCGGGAGGCCAAAACCCTTTCTTTTTTCTGGCGCTTTTGATTATGGGATTTGTCTCTTGCAGCGATGCCCGCTATCAAAACATGTTTAATCAAATTCGCTTTCGGACTTTCTTAGCGGTCTTGGTTCTGGTGCCCATGATGCTCGTGCTTATGCAACACAGAGAAGTGTTGCCTTACGCTGGCTTTGTTCTCCCTTGCTTGCGTTCACTTAATACTTGGCTCACGCTCATCGTTATCCTGGGATATGGCCACCAATGGCTCAATTTCTCCCATAAGTGGCTCCCTTATTTTAATGAAGCGGCATTTCCCGTCTACATCCTGCACCAAACCGTCTTAGTGATTGTAGGCTACTATGTTCTGCAGCTGAATCTCGGAGTTTACCTTACGTTTTTCCTAATCATGGTTCTTACGCTTGTCCTATCTATTCTCCTCTACGAATGGATCATTAAACGAACCGCCGTGACACGCTGGCTATTTGGAGTTAAGGCAAGAACCTTTACCTCTAAGCAGGTTGAATTGACTTCTCCCTAGGGTCATGTCATGATTAAATGAACGTATTTCAGTGTAAAGCAGGGAAAGCCCATGAAAAAAGCACTACTACTCGGAGCAACAGGTCTAATTGGTAGCCAATTACTGAAGCTGTTATTGCAAGACGATAGCTATGAAGAGGTGGTCGTCTTTGTACGCAGGGATTTAACGATCTCCCATCCGAAACTTCGTCAAATTCAATTAGAAGATTTCCATCACATGAGTCAATATAAAGATGAGTTTAACGTAAACGATGTGTTCAGCTGTCTAGGCACAACCATTAAAAAAGCTAAAACACAAGAGCGATTCAAAGAGGTAGACTTCATCTTTCCTCTGCTCGCCGCCAAGCTTGCGAAAGAGCAGGGAGCAGAACGCTACCTGCTCGTCTCCTCCATGGGAGCAGACGGGCAGTCACGCTTTTTCTATAGCCAGGTGAAAGGCGAACTCGAAAAAGCGATCCAAAACCTCGGGCTACGCTCGTTTCTGATCTTTCGCCCTTCTCTTCTACTCGGAGAGCGCGCAGAATTTCGCTTCGGCGAAAAACTCTCAGCCTGGATCAGCCAGCCTCTCTCCTCTTTATTTGTAGGTTCTTTGCTAAAGTACCGCCCGATCCAAGCAACAAAAGTAGCCGAAGTCATGCATCGAATGGCCCAAACCTTCCTACCGGGCACACAAATCTTTGAAAATGATCAGATGCATCGGATGAAATAGGCGCAGGGGGGTGGGCGGATTGATTCACTCAAATCCGTCCCAAGACGAATTCTGTGATTCATGGCTGGCGGTTGATTCACTGAAATCGACCGTAAGCCTGAATCAAGGTATCATTCCGGCCATTTGATTCACTCAAATCGATCGCGAGAAGAAATCAAGGTATCATTCCATCCGTTTGATTCACCCAAATCGATCGCGAGCCTGAATCAGGGTATCATTCCGGCCATTTGATTCACTCAAATCGATCGCGAGCCGAAATCAAGGTATCATTCCAACCGTTTGATTCACTCAGATCGATCGTGAGCCAAAATCAAGGTATCATTCCAGCCATTTGATTCACTCAATCGATCGCGAGCCGAAATCAAGGTATCATTCCAACCGTTTGATTCACTCAGATCGATCGCGAGCCGAAATCAGGATATCATTGATGCGTAGGCTATTGCCGGATCACACTCCCCTTCCTTTCCCTTCGCCCAAAAACTCAAGTATCACCTCATTCACCCACTCCGCTTCCTCATGTGAATCCAGTGGGTAACGTCCTCAAAGTAAACCAAGCAACCTTCATCACACAAAGCTATACTTTCCTCTGCCATGTTGGCTCCTAAAAAAGCATCCTGTTTTCCCCACAGCAATAACACGGGCGGTTTGATTCTTTCACTCGCTGTTACCTTCCCCGGAAGCTGTACGAATGCCCGATACCAATTCACCATAGAAGAGTAAGCTCCAGGCTGTGACCACGCTTCCCGATAACATTCAAAATCATCGTCTGTAAACGTCCCTTCACGACTGCTACCCTTCATCACTCCCACAAGTAGCTTCCAATCCAGTAATCTAGCCGACCATTCGGGGATCATGGGTAACTGAAAAAATAGAACATACGAGCTCCGCACCATCCATCTGTAAAGGGTTTCGGCGCAAATTACGCTGCATAACGGACATCAAGGGGACATTGCAAATGATTAGCTTTTCCACTAAATAAGGGGATTGCTCAGCCACACACCAAGCGAGAAAACCTCCCCAATCATGACCGCCCAAAACCACCTTCTTCTGCCCTGTTTCTTCAATAGGTTTATCACTTTTGTTATACCCCCGCAAGTCCGGCGCCCACACGCGGTATCCCTTCTCTGCAAAGTAAGGAATTTGCCTCTTCCAGCTATACCAAAATTCAGGGAATCCGTGCAGCAAGAGCAAAACCGCCCCATCGGCCGGACCAGCTTGCATCACATGAAGGCGAATCCCATTTGTTTCGACGAAAATTGATTCAAATGGATAATCCAATAAACATCCCTCTTTATCGTTTAAACTCAGGTATCCCCTTTCTGCCCGGTTGCTAGTCACAATCAGCATCTCCCTTAACCTAATTCGCCTTCCAACTTGCTCTCATTTACAACCTTTGACAAAATTTCAACGCGGGATTATAGTATAGACGAACTTAACTTTCAAAATTTAGGAGATCACCATGAATCAAGGATTCATCTACGCGATTTGCGCTTATTTTACGTGGGGTTTACTGCCGTTGTATTGGAAGCTATTTGCTTCATTATCGGCTTGGGAGATATTATCGCATCGAATTTTTTGGTCTTTTCTAACCATAATCATCGTTATAACCCTAACCATAGGTTGGAAAAAGATCCAACACTCGATTACCAACCGCAAACAAATCCTAGCCATTGTCGCCTGTTCGTTCCTGATTGCCGTTAATTGGGTGATTTATATCTGGGCTGTTAATGTCGATCGCATCATTGAAACCAGTTTGGGCTATTATATCAACCCGTTGATTAGTGTATTGGTAGGCGTACTTCTCCTGAAGGAAAAGCTTCATAAAGGCCAATGGGCAGCGATCGTCATAGCGGGGTTGGGCGTATCCATCATGGCCTTTGAATATGGGCAGATTCCGTGGGTCTCCCTCTCTTTAGCGGTTAGCTTTGCTTTATATGGCTATTTTAAAAAGTCGCTGCAAGTGGCACCGGTGGTAGGTTTGCTCTGGGAAACTTTAATCGTCTTTCCTCTTGCCTTTATCTATCTGACGTATCTTCAATCACAGGGTACAGAAACCTTCTTTCACCTATCTTTACCGCTTCAGCTTGCATTAGCCGCAGCTGGGATTGCGACGCTGCTACCCCTGTTGTGGTTCGCCGAGGCCGCTAAACGATTGCCGCTTAGTACCGTCGGGTTCATTCAATATCTATCACCCACTACAAGCTTACTGTTAGCCATCTTCCTCTTTCATGAACCGTTTACCCAAACGGAGCTGTTTAGCTTCTCCCTTATTTGGGTTTCGTTAGCGATCTATAGTTATAGTATCTGGAAAACTCAAGCAAAAAGATCCATCCCCAAAGAAATGTCCGCTTAATAGAACAGCCCTCCGAAATCGATCGGAGGGCTTAAACGTTTGCTTATGTAACCAGAAAATCATGATAATCCAACTGCAATTTATCCCAAAAAACGGCATCTTTTACATAATCAATATCCAATTCTTCCAATATCTCTAGCACCTGACTACAGAAGCTATGCTTCTTCGAAGGTTCTGTTTCAGCTTTAATTTTTTCCATGAGCTCATTAGCTTCTTGCAGCAAGATTTCCCGAAAACTCATTGCCCCACTTCATCTCCCTTGTCTATCTTTCTCTGTTTTTCATTGTAATATATCAGTGTGTATATTATCTCTTTAACTTTCTGAATTTTTCCTTCTTAGTAAACTATGGATCCATCATTTAATACATAGAAAAACGAAGAGCCGTTATTAGGCTCCTCCTTTCTACTTAAACCATCATCTTGCAAATATCGTTGGTGAACTCCACTGGATCTTGAATCGGCAATCCTTCAATGAGCAAGGCTTGATTGTACAAGAGGTTGGTATAAAGATTGAGTTTTTCCTTGTCATTCTCAAAGGCGTTCTTTAGGGACTTAAACACATCATGGTTGATATTGATTTCCAACACCTTATCCGCTTGGATGTTTTGATTATTCGGCATCGCCTTTAGGATTTTTTCCATTTCAATCGACACTTCACCTTCCGTAGACAAGCAAACCGGATGTGACTTCAAACGTTTCGAAACGCGAACATCCTTAACCTTTCCGGCCAGCGTTTGTTTCATATGGTCAAACAGCTCTTGATGTTCCTTTTGCTCTGCTTCTGTATTGTTTTCATCTGCCTCAATGCCTAGATCTCCGCTAGAAACGGATTTAAACTCCTTTTCTTTGTAGGTCATCAGCATGCGAATGGCAAACTCATCGATCTCATCCGTAAAGTATAAAATTTCATAGCCCTTATCCGCTACCAGCTCGGTTTGTGGCATTTTCTCGATGCGTTCATTGGTCTCCCCTGAAGCATAGTAAATATACTTTTGATCTTCTGGCATACGGGACACATATTCGTCTAAACTCACGAGCTTCTTCTCCTTCGAGGAGTAGAACAGCAGCAAGTCTTGCAACGTATCTTTATTCGTCCCGTAATCGCTGTATACGCCATACTTTAGTTGTCGGCCAAAGGAGTTAAAGAATTGTTCGTACTTCTTACGATCATTCTTTAACAGGTTTTGCAATTCATTCGTGATCTTGGTCTTAATGTTTTTAGCAATGAGCTTTAGCTGCTTATCGTGCTGCAGAATTTCTCGGGAGATGTTTAAGGAAAGATCTTCAGAATCTACCATCCCTTTCACAAAGCTGTAATAATCAGGCAAGAGGTCTCCGCATTTGTCCATGATAAGAACTCCATTGGAGTACAGCTCGAGTCCCTTCTCAAATTCCTTGGTGTAGTAGTCAAACGGAATCTTCTCCGGAATGAACAGGATGGCATTGTAGCGGACAGCCCCATCCACACTGATGTGGATATGCTTAATCGGCTTATCAAAGCCATAATGCTTCTCCATATAAAAGTTCTCGTAATCCTCTGGAGTCAGCTCGCTCTTATTCTTTCTCCAGATCGGAACCATGCTGTTGATGACTTGCTCTTCTTTTACGCTTTCGAATTCATCTTCCGTGCCTTCTTTAAGTTTGCTGGTGGTTACATCCATTTTAATTGGATAGCGAATGAAGTCAGAGTATTTTTTAATGATGCCCTTTAAGCGATACTCGTCTAGATACTCATCAAAGCTTTCATCTTCTGAATTAGCTTTAATCTTAAGAATAATTTCCGTTCCTACGGTATCCTTATCTATCGGGTCAATGGTATAGCCATCCGCTCCCTGCGATTCCCACTTATAAGCTTGATCTTGCCCTAGCGCTTTACTGATGACCGTCACTTGATCCGCTACCATAAAAGCAGAATAGAAACCTACACCAAACTGACCAATGATATCATGGCCATCCTTGATTTCATTTTCTTTTTTAAAGGCTAAAGAACCGCTCTTGGCGATTACCCCCAGATTGGTCTCCAATTCCTCTTGGGTCATCCCAATCCCTGTATCAATGAGTTTCAAAGTTCGGTTTTCCTTATCGGGAACGACCTTAATAAAATAAGCGTCTTTATCAAAAGTTAAGCTGTCATCCGTTAAAGCTCGATAGTAAATCTTATCAATGGCATCACTTGCATTGGAAATTAGTTCTCGTAAAAAAATCTCTCGCTGTGAGTAGATGGAGTTAATCATCATTTCTAACAGACGTTTCGATTCAGCTTTGAATTCTTGTTTGATCGCCATGTGAATGGTTCTCCCTTCCTAATTCTATATTGAAATGATATGTAAACGAAACTCAAGAGTTAGCACTCTTATCAAGAGAGTGCTAACATCTAATTAATTAACACAAAAATTGCAGTGATGTCAAGACTATTCCTCGTGATAGCACTGTATATGGAGATATGGACAGCCGATTCATAGAAGCAGTGGTTTAATCGTAATCGAATGGCCCCTCTTTGCATATAGTTGATACAAGCATTCCCAAAATGAGGGAGATGACTTGTCTTGAGGCAAAAAGGAAAAATCATCATTTCGAATCTCTTGGTTATCTGTGTTATTTATGTATCCATCGCTCTTGCCTTTTCCATAGCCTATATGGTCCTTGATTATTATCAGCTTGGCCCCATCATCGATCACAATTCTTCAGCAAACCACCAACAACAGCTGCTAGACCGATTTACCCGCTCCTTATATTTTAGTTTTATCACCTTATATTCTGTAGGGTATGGAGATGTTACTCCTTTTGGTTTATCCAAAGCCGTCGCCATTCTGGAGGCAACCATTGGCTATCTGCTTCCTCCGGCTATTATCATACGGTATCTTATATTTACTCCTAAAAGTATACAAGAAATCATATATACTCGAATGCAACGACAACAAAAACGTCAACGCTAAAAGGAGAATGAGCCCTTCGCAACAGAAGGGCTTCTCAGCTGCCCTCCAGGCTATTGTTCCTCCCTCAATATAAGACACATCGATAAGCCCAATTACATCAATCGTCTGTGGTCCGGTCGATGTGTTTTGACAAGGAATTTTCCTCCATTCCATTCCCCCATATTCTGATGAAGCAAGTCATGTAATGTTGTTTGCTCTAGCACATGGCTAATCGTATCTCGTACCAGTGTCCAAAGAGGCTTCAATAAACACTTGGACTCTAGGGGACATGGCTCGTAGGCGGTTATACTGGCACATCCCATCGGTGAAAGCGGACCTTCAATATTGCGGATTACTTCTCCAATATTAATCTCCTCCGGGTTTAGCCTTAAGCTGTATCCCCCCTGTGATCCTCGTTTACTCTGTACATAACCTAGCTTCTTGAGCTGAAGAAGAATTTGTTCCAGATAGTTTACCGTAATGAGCGTCTTTTCCGAAATATCACTAATAGAAACGACTTGCCCTTCGTGTTGACCTAAGACCAAGAGCGCCCGTAGGGCATATTCACCTCTACTTGATACCTTCAACCCTTTCCTCCCCCTTTAAAACCGATTAACCCAGTCAAGATTTACCTGCTTTCGCCTAGCAAATTCTTATGGAATAGGTATATTCACCAATGATTGGGATGGTGATTGCAAAGTTCGGGATGGGTTGATGTTTAACGACAAACCTGCTAAGTCACTTAACGCTTTGACATTTCTATTGTACAATTCAAATACAACATATATAAAATATATAAAGAGGTTGGTATGATGGGACAAGTGATTCCTTTTCCGATACAAGAAGCTATTCACTGGAATGGGAGAAATCTAACCCCCGATGAGTTGCAATACGCAAGGGAACTTCTACTTTCCG
>JBEQAI010000157.1:0-7832 GCA_041640415.1 Ammoniphilus sp.
CTAGGGGATTATGCCAACCATGCCTTTGAGTCCCAATGGATTGATGCAGAGCCGAGGGAAGGAAAGCGTGGGGGTGCCTTTTGTTCGAATCTCCACTCCATTAAAGAAAGCCGTATCCTTACTAATTTTACAGGCAGTTTCAGTGATGTCACCACCTTAGCCCATGAACTTGGCCATGGCTATCATGGGGCTTGCTTAAATGAAGAAAGCTATCTAAACAGCGATTATCCGATGCCGATTGCCGAGACCGCATCAATCTTCTGCGAAACAATTATTAAGAATGCAGCATTGAAGAAAGCGACCAAAGAAGAGGCCTTTGTGATTTTAGAAAATGAACTGACTGATGCAGGGCAAGTGATCGTAGATATCTACAGCCGCTATCTGTTCGAGAGTGAGCTCTTTAAAAGACGTGAAACGAGTTCGCTATCTGTAAATGAATTAAAGGACATCATGCTTCAAAGCCAAAAAGAAGCTTATGGCGAAGGATTGGATCCGGAGTTTTTACATCCCTATATGTGGGTATGCAAGCCGCATTACTACTATGCCAATTATAATTTTTATAACTTCCCGTATGCCTTTGGTTTATTGTTTGCCAAGGGGCTTTACGCCGAGTATTTGAAGAGAGGAGAGGCCTTTGTTCCTCAGTACGACTACTTATTATCAGTAACAGGGAAAATGGATATTCGTAGCGTAGCGTCCATTATGGGAGTGGATGTGGGCTCTGCGGAATTTTGGAGAAGCTCCCTGAAGCTTATCGGAAACGATATTGAAACCTTCTTGAAATTAAAATAAAAAACGGTTAAGTGTTTGTAATTTTTTTGTAAAGGTAGTACCGGAAGACGGCATCGTTCTTGTATAATGAGGCGGTGCTGTATGGACGTAAACTGTAAACCATTTCCATAAGAGAGCGGGTGAACAAAGCATACCAGTAAGAAGGAGGTAGGGTTCATGAGCAAACTATCGATGGAGGGAAAAGAGGAGAAGCAACCGAAGAGTGGGGTGCAATCATTACTTGAGGTATTAGGAGTTTCAACGAAATTGGGGTTAACCTCATTTGGTGGTCCTATCGCACATCTTGGCTATTTTCACGATGAATATATCCGAAGAAGAAAATGGATGGATGAACGCAGTTATGCCGATTTAGTTGCCCTCTGTCAGTTTCTTCCTGGTCCTGCTAGTAGTCAAGTAGGAATTGGGATTGGCGTCATGCGTGCAGGTCTTTTAGGAGGAATATTCGCTTGGATTGGCTTCACTCTTCCTTCGGTTATTGCCTTAATTCTTTTTGCTTTTCTTCTTCAGGGGTTTGATGTAGGCAACGCCGGCTGGATTCATGGATTAAAGTTGGTTGCTGTAGCTATTGTAGCTCACGCGGTTCTAGGAATGGGAAAGAAGCTCACTCCGGATAGAAATAGAGCGACGATGGCCATCATTGCTGCAACGATCACGTTGCTTTGGCAGACAGCCGTGACTCAGGTACTTATTATTGTTATGGCAGGAATCTTAGGCTTAATCCTATACAAAGATACTAAGATTCCTGAGTTGCCTGAGATAAGTGTCCCGATTAGAAGATCAGTAGCTGTTTTTAGTCTTGTTCTGTTTTTTGTATTATTGTTTGGGCTACCATTAGCCCGAAATTTAGCTTCTTATGAATGGTTAGCCGTTTTCGATAGTTTTTATCGTGCAGGGTCTCTGGTATTCGGTGGAGGCCACGTAGTGTTGCCCCTCTTAGAAAGAGAAGTCGTTCCAACGGGGTGGCTAAGTAAGGAAGCGTTTCTTGCAGGTTACGGTGCAACTCAGGCGGTTCCAGGTCCTCTGTTCACCTTTGCGGCTTACTTGGGTACGATAATGGGGGGGTGGTTTGGTGCGGTAGTAGCCACCCTTGCTATATTTTTGCCTGCTTTCTTGCTCGTTATTGGTACGTTACCTTTTTGGGATACGCTTAGAAGAAAGCCCCAAATTCAGGGCGCATTGGTTGGGGTAAATGCAGCCGTTGTCGGAATCTTGTTAGCGGCTCTTTATGATCCGATTTGGACTAGTACTATTCTTGCACCAATTGATTTTGCCCTCGCTTCCATTTTGTTTATCATGCTTATCTTCTGGAAGACGCCACCCTGGATTGTAGTCATTGCAGGAGCCATTGGCGGGACCATAATTGGTTTATTGTAAAGGGAAGTAAGATGATAAAGACCACCACTTATCTCACGTGGAATCTTTCACGTAGGGCGCATTTTAAAATTAAAAGAAGGACTTCTTCACTAAGAGAAGCCCTTCTTTTGCTTGCAACGCTAAACGGAATTTACTCTTTTTTAAACCTTGTCATGCATGCCAGCCGATAGCCAAGAGCGATGGTGGTTTTGCCCACTTGGAGGGCGCGTTGCTCTAAAGGAGAAGGGGGAACCAGCTGTTCAGCACCATCTTGTACATGAACTACACAGCTTCGGCACACTCCCTTTCTGCAGATAAAAGGAATCCCTTCTCGTTTGGGATCTGTATAGTGCTCGTTGACGACATCAAGAATCAAACGATCGGGTTCACACGGTACTTTAAATGCCTTGTGTTCGTTGTTATAAGCCGTAATGGAAATGTAGTGCATAGAGTAGAACGCTCCTTATGTTTATTCAAGCCTTCACGACATAGGCTGGACGATAAATCAAATAAACAGCCCATATCGAGAGGTAGATGAGAATATCCGCCCCGAAAGAAAACCCCAAATTCCACCATTTGTGATGTTCAATATGCCCTGTAACCAGAGTAATCCATTCAAAAATAACAGAGAAAAAAGTCCATACCAAGGTTCGTTTTATCACTCCCAACCAATGACGAGGAGCACCTTGAGCAAAGAGGTACGCGACCACGGGATAAATGCCCAAGCCCAGAGTCAAGGGAATGGAGTAATCAGATTGAGGCAGTCCATGGTAGGACCATAGCTGGTAGTGCACCATAATTAAATCAGTCCAAATGGCAAGCAGACAAGTATAGACTACCACACCGTAAAGCTCCTGTACCCTTGATTTATCTGCTTTTTTGTAAAACCATATCCAGGAGAGGAGAAATAATAGGATAAAGTACATGAGAAATCTCCTTATATTTGGGTATATTACTAAATATTAAAATGAAAATTTGGCGGGATATCATGATCGTGCTATTTCTATTAGAGCTCATAGCTCTTCTTATTTTCTTTAAATTTGCAGATCTTAAACGCTATAGAGAGCTTCTTCCTATCGTCTTTACTGGGGCTTATCTCCGGTTTCTTGATCACTATATTGTTATCGATTGGTTGGAGCTATGGGAAATCCATGGAGCATTGAACTCTGTTTTATGGTTGCCTATGAGTGCGGATCTTACTATATGGCCCGTGGTGACATATTTGTTTATTCAATACCTGCCCCAAAAAAAGGTTTGGTTATATATTTTGACTTGGTCTACTCTTATGTATGTTTACGTTCGGGTTCTTTTCTGGGTTGACTTATACTCAGCTAAAGGGAATTGGCATCCGATCATATTGGCTATATTTATGCTTGTTTTTTTTACGCTTCTCTTGATTATTTGGAACTGGCTCCGCAAACCTTACATGCTAAAAAAGACTAGCCGAAGCTAGTCTTCATCTTAAGCTGCAGGTTTCATTGCGTTTTGGCGTTTCTTCATCCGACCTACCCCTAGAACTCCAAGGACCACCATGAGGGTGAAGCCCCACTTGATAAAAGGGTTTGTTCCTAAAAAGGTTTCTGCGACAAAGGGCTCTTTGACAATCATCTTGGCTGCGGTCAGAGCGAGAACGCCGGCTCCAATATAGATGATGGCAGGGTAACGATCAATGAGCTTTAAAATCATAGTACTTCCCCAGACCATAATGGGTACGCTGATAATTAAGCCTAATACAACGAGCAGGAAGCTTCCATGAGCGGCTCCGGCAACCGCTAGTACGTTATCTAGTCCCATCACGGTATCGGCGATGATAATGGTTCGAACAGCAGCTCCTACGCTAGCGGTGGCCTTGACCTCTTCGTGCTCCTTTTCCTCTGTTAGGAGCTTATACGCAATCCAAATGAGGAGAAGCCCTCCGACGAAAAGAAGTCCCGGTACGCGCAGCAGCCAGACAACAGCTAAGGTCGCCAACGCTCGGATCACAATCGCACCAGCTGTTCCCCAAATAATGACTTTTCTCTGATTTTCTTTAGGCAGATTACGTGCAGCCATACCAATTACAATCGCGTTGTCGCCGGCTAACACCAAATCAATAATGATGATGGCGACGAGAGCAGATAAGAATTGGGTTGAGAAAAAATCCATAAGGCTTTCACTCCCTGTTATGATCTCTTTGTAAAAGTAGTGTTCTCCAAAAAAGGCAAATCGACGTCTGCCAAAAAACGGTGTTGATTTATCTTGTTGGATATTGTATATTGTATACCAAGAATATTATTAGTATTTGCACAGTTAAAACATAGAAAAAAGGTTTACAATATAGAGCAAAGGGAGGCTGAAGGTATGCCACAGGTAAAGTTACACTATGGAAATGGTGAGGTTTACGAGCAAGAAGTAAAAGAAAACAGCAACTTGGTGGTCCTGGCAGGAATCCGTAAATTTCCACATTTAAAATATGGATGCGGAATGGGGAAATGCACCAAGTGCAAGGTTCAAATATTAGATGGAGCGGAGCATTTAGCCCCTCCCAATTGGAAAGAAGAAAAAATGCTGAGTGATAAGCTGCAAGAAGGCTACCGCCTCTGCTGCCAATTATATATCCAAGACGATATTGAGTTGAAACAAGAGTAAAATGAAGAACCGGGATCCCTCGAACACAGAGGTCCCGGTTTTTGGTTTGACTTGGCACAAGCGCTGCTTCTTTGTATAGTAGAAAAGAATAATACTTTAATGTTAGGCAGTGACGGAATACAAGTGAAGCGAATCTACTATTTTACCCATTATCTTTCCTTTTTTTCTATTCTTTTATTTAGTACTGCCTTCTCGATTAATGCTGAGCTATATATCCTACAGAAGTTAAATCATTTTGGCATCTACCGAAGCTTTATGGATGTTTTCTCTGAGAGCCATATTAAATTAACCCTCTGGTTTGTATTATTCTTGCTTTACTTTATGGTTTTCTCGGCTATGAAACTGATATCGGATATGATTCTGGAGCTATCCTTATATTTTTTTTCTAAGGGGGATCGACATCCTGCCGTTCCACGCCATTCGGGCGGACTTTATTTCTTAATCCATAGTGTGCTAGCTGTTTTCTTTGTGCAATCTTTTGCGATTCTGGTTTTTCTTTATCTACTGGGGAATCTCATCGTATTTTCCTTGATCTTGTATCGGTTGAAAGAACAGTTCACATGGTTTGGAAAAGCAGGGCTCATTTTCATGCATCTATTCTTCTGGTTGGTATTCTTCACGGTCGTCTTTTATGCTGGACTTAAGCTTTATAATGGATTTTTGCGTAGTCTAGGGGTCTAGAGATTCCATAAGTTCTTTCCAAGCCCGAAGGTGTGGCTGGTTTCTTTCTACCCTTGCCAGGCTGGCTGGACGATCGCTTCCTAACCAGATACCAGCTGTATACCGAGAGGTTAGTCCAACGAACCAGAGATCTTTGACCTGATCGGTTGTGCCTGTTTTTCCGCCAAGGTAAGAGCTGGGGAAGTCTACCGTTCTTGCGGTGCCTTCCTTTATCACCTTTGACAGCATCTGGCGCATCTTTTCATTGGTGGTAGGGCTCCATACCGTCAAAGGCTGCTGATTCCACTCATAAAGAAGGTTCCCCATGCGATCCGTTACCTTGGTAATGGATCGAGCAGGGATATACTGCCCTTGATGGGCAAAGGTGGTATAGGCATTGGTCAGCTCAAGCGGAGATATCCCATGGGTAAACCCGCCAAGAGCAGCTGGCAATCGGTGGTCTTCGGATGTTACTTTGGCAAAGTTAAACTTTTGTAAATAAGAAAATCCCGTTTCAGGGCTTATTTCTCCTAATATGCGTACGGCTGCTGTGTTTAGGGAGTATTTTAGCGCAATTTCAATGGAGACTTTGCCGTACTGACGTCCTCCGTAATTTTGGGGGCAGTAATTGCCAATACATAGATTGTCTGCACGGATCAAGGAAGAAATCGGAACCGGATTCTTTTCTAAATAAGGGGCATAAACGAGCAGTGGCTTGATGGTAGAGCCTGGCTGTCGAAAGCTTTGGAAAGCACGGTTGAAGCCAAGTCGCTCCACGTTCTTTCCACCTACGAGAGCAAGAATCTGATTTTTTTGGTGGTCAACCACCACGATCGCCCCTTCGATTTGAGATTGGGGAACATGCTTGATTAAAGCCTGTTTGGCTTTTTCCTGAATAGCAGGCTGTAAGGCGGTATGAATCATGACTCCTTCCTTATGGAGGAGCTGTTGAACTCGATGCTCAAGCTCCATTTGCAGCTGTTCTTTTTCTGGGCCGACTAGTTGGTTTAGCTTTTCTTTATACCCTTCCTGTATAGAGATAAGCTCCTTAAACTCATGATAAACGTAGGAAGTGTAATCATGATAGGCGTGGACTGGTTTTCGAACCTGAAGCTGAATGGGTTGCTGGATTGCTGCTTCATATTGTTGAGCCGTGATAAACTGCATCTCTAGCATTTTCTTAAGAATCCACTTTTGACGCTGAACCGTATTCTCAAAATGCTGCAGGGGGTTGTAATAAGAAGGATTGTTAGGAATGGCCCCTAAAAATGCAGCTTCACTCACGGTAAGCTGATGGGAAGGACGCCCAAAATAAAATTGGCTCGCGGCCTCGATTCCATAGACTCCATTATGGAAAAAAACAGCATTAATATAGAGTTCTAGAATTTCTTGCTTGGTTAGCTTGTTTTCCAATTGATAGGCAAGGAGGATCTCCTTTAGTTTACGGTCTACGGTTTTCTCATTGCTTAAATACAGATGGCGAATCAGCTGCTGGGTAATGGTACTCCCGCCTTGTTCCATTCCATCTCTTTGCAGGTTTACGATAAAGGAACGAGTAATCCCAGAAACATCAAAACCTTTATGGTCAAAAAAATACTGATCCTCTGTGGCAATAAAAGCATGAATGACGTTGAAGGGAATCTCCTGCCACGGGAGGTATCGTCGATTTTGCTCGCCGATTATTTCCTCAAAGAGGGTTCCGTTTTGATCATAGATAAAACTATTCGTGGTTAAGGAGATAGCTTCTGGCTTGACCCACTCTTGAATTCGATGTGAAAATTCTCGGGATATCCTGAGCTCATTGAATATATTCTTTAACAGAGTGGTATATAGCAGAAGACAGAGAATCATCATCAGAAAACCTATGCTTTTTTTCACGTTACACCGTCCCTCATTTCGCTGGCCTCAACTCAATTACTTAAAAGGAGGACAAAAGTCATGAATAGATGTATGGCTCATCGCGGCTGGTCTTCAAAGGCTCCAGAAAATACGATGGCTGCTTTTCAGTTAGCATTTCAAGAGCCGCGAATTGATTCGATTGAATTGGATGTGCAGCTCTCTAGGGATGGCGTACCCATCGTCATACATGATTTTACCCTAGATCGTACAACGAATGGAACTGGTTTTGTCTATCAACAATCCTATCATGAACTTGCTCAGCTCCAAGTGGAGAACGGGGAGAAAATCCCAACCCTAGAAGAAGTTCTGCAAGCGGCACGAGGGAAGTGCAAATTAAATCTGGAATTAAAGACGGCCGGAGGAATATACCAAGGGATAGAAGAAAAAGTAGTGCAACTCGTCCAACACTATCAAATGGAGAAGGAAGTGTTCCTTACCTCCTTTGATCATCAGGTGATTAGAAAGGTAAAGGACCTTTCCGTCCCCATTCAAACCGGTCT
>JBEQAI010000158.1:0-7829 GCA_041640415.1 Ammoniphilus sp.
CTATTAAAAGCAGATAGTGCTGCGGTTAAGACAACGAAGTTAATGAGATGGGCAGCACTGGGAATTCCAACTTTATCAAAAATTAACACAAAGGGGCTGCCATTCGCACCGATCTCATTCCACGGATATAAAATCATCATGATACCTAATGCACCAATATAAAAAATCAATATCCTCCAGACGATTGTATTGATGGCTGATGGTATCGATTTTTGAGGATTTTTTGCTTCCCCTGCCGTAATCCCAACTAGTTCTACCCCGCCAAAGGAAAACATCACGAGAACCAAGGACAGGAAAATACCGTTTATTCCATTGGGCATGAATCCTCCATGTATCCAGAGATTGTCCAAACCGATGGGCTGACCTTCGTTCCCTATTCCAAGGAAGATGATTCCTAATCCAAGGAGAATCATGCCGATAATGGCTACAACCTTAATCAGCGCAAACCAGAATTCAAACTCGCCAAATGCTTTTACATTCGCAAGGTTAATCAATGTGATCATCATAAGAACAACCAGTGCGGTTAGCCATTGCGGAATATCCGAAAACCAGTAATTCACATAGACACCCGCCACGGTTATTTCTGCCATGCCGACGATGACCCACATGAACCAATAGGTCCAGCCGGTTAAGTAGCCCGCAAACGGCCCGAGATATCGATTCGCGTAGGAACTAAAGGAACCTGAAACCGGTTCAGCTACAGCCATTTCCCCCAACGCTCTCATAATAGTAAAGATAACCAATCCTCCAACTAAATAGGAGATCAAAATGGAGGGACCCGCCATTTTGATGGTTGCACTTGAACCATAAAACAGGCCAACCCCAATGGCACCGCCAAGGGCAATGAACTGGATGTGCCTGCTTTCTAAACCTCGTTGAAGCTTTTCTCTATCTTCTCCCACTCCATAATCCGCCTTTCTTCAAAAGATATTCAGAGATTATAAGCTTAATAGAAACGTCTAGCAAGGGAGGGGATTAACGCTTTGTTGTGTTAAAACAGAAAAAGAGGGCGGATCCCATAGATGAACCTATAGGAGGCCAGCCCAGATTGGATATTTATATCGCTTTATTTAAACTCAGCTGTTCTTTTTGTCCAGGGTGATCCTCTTCCAGTCGTTTGAGACCGAATCCGGTATACCCAAAGAGGATCGCGAGGATCGGATTAATGAAACATAGGAATGAAAATAAAGCATATTCCATGCCGATTCCAAGGGTAGACATAATAAAAGCGCCGCTGACTCCCCAAGGGATAAGAGCATGAAGTAAAGTCCCGGCATCCTCTAGTGTTCTGGACAAATTGACTTGATGCAGCTTTACTTTCTTGTAGGCGGGGCCAATCATCTTACCTGGAAGCACAATCGAGAGGTACTGCTCTCCAACCAGAACATTTACGCCTAGACAAGACAACACGGTTATGAGGATGACATTTCCCGTTTTGTTGAGAAAATGCTTCAACCCGTTCAATATCGCTTCCATGATCCCGGTTCGTTGGATGATCCCTCCAAAAGCCAGGGCGATCATGATTAATGAAACCGCAAACATCATGCTGGACAACCCGCCGCGGGAGAGCAGCTTGTCTACCTCCGTTATGCCGGTTTCTGATGTAAACCCGAAATGGGCCGTTGTCATGATTTGCCCCAGGTTGATCCCGGGTACGGTTGCGTACGTGGTTAAAACAGCGGCAATGAATCCAATCACGAGGGTTGGAATCGGCTTAGCCCTCCGGATCGCCAAGACGAGAATAAGCAAAGGTGAAATCAGGGTCCATAGGGTAATGGGAAAATAATCCTTTAAAGCTGTTGTCAAAGAGGTTAATTGTGAAAAAGATGCGGTTTTCTCCTCTAACTGTAGCCCCAATACAATAAAGATGCTCACCGTGATCAATAGACTCGGAATCGAAGTCCATAGCATATGGCGGATGTGATCGAAAATACTTACATTCGCGATAGCCGGTGCAAGATTGGTGGTATCGGACAGCGGGGACATTTTGTCACCGAAAAAGGCTCCAGAAACAATGGAGCCGGCTGCCATAGCCAAGGGTACACCCAGTCCGTAGGCCGTGGCCATAAGGGCCACGCCAATCGTTCCGATGGTGCTCCAGGCACTTCCAGTCACGATGGAAGTCACCGCACAAATGATGACGGATGAAGCCAAAAAGTAGGTAGGAGATAATAACTGCAAGCCATAATAGGATAAGGTCGGGACCGTTCCATTTAAGATCCAGACACCGATCAGCATCCCGATCAAGCAAAGGATGAGGATCGACGGTAGACCTGAAACGATGCCTCGAATCATGGATTCTTCCAAATCCCTCCACTTGATTCCCAACCACAACCCATAGAAAGAAACGATGATAATGGAAAGGACAATCGGCATTTGAGGTGCAACTTCATAATGTAAAATGCCGATAGCTAAGACGGCCATCACGAAAATAATAAGGGCGCATGCACTCCCAAAGGTAGGTGTCTTGATTTCCAATGATATAACCTCCATTTAATTGAATAAACTTATCGGACCGTCTACCAATTTTCCATTATAGCATTGTACTATATCCAACTGTATTTGTAACTTTTGTCTTCCAATGGCTGAGCTTGCTTGACCACCTTCAATGGACGGAAGGTATCAATCATGACGGCGAGTTCAATGGTTTCTTTCTTACCCAGGCTGGCTTCAATCGTTCCGGGGTGAGGGCCATGGGGAATGCCGCACGGATGAAGCGTGAGGGATTCTTCGCCCACCCCTTTTCGGCTCATGAAGTTGCCTTGTACATAATAAAGCACTTCATCGCTGTCTACATTGCTATGATAATACGGAGTCGGAACCGCCTCCGGATGATAGTCGTATAAACGCGGAACAAACGAGCAGATCACAAAGTTATTCGCTTCAAACGTCTGATGGATAGGAGGCGGCATGTGAATCCGTCCGGTAATCGGTTCAAAATCGGCGATATTGAAAAGATAAGGGAAGATATACCCATCCCAGCCCACAACATCTAAGGGATGATGATTATAAATATGGGAGTGCAGGTAGCCTCTTGATTTGGTTCTTACTTCATATTCCCCTTTGTCTGTATGGGTTTCCAATATTTCTGGCCCGTGAATATCCCGCTCG
The DNA here is from genome assembly GCA_041640415.1 of Ammoniphilus sp. Lineage (GTDB taxonomy): Bacteria > Bacillota > Bacilli > Aneurinibacillales > RAOX-1 > YIM-78166. Next base: position 3,112 of record JBEQAI010000158.1, read on the forward strand.
CAGAAGGGGCTGTGTTCCAGGAGCTGCCCATGTGGATTCCGATAGCGCTTGGGTGTGGTAATCCAGCTCGTGGTTTCTACAACCAAGAACTTGGATTCCCCAGCATCCGGTACAACGCGATAGACGGTTCCGACTGGGATGACGACATAATCACCTGGCTTGTAGAACAGGGGTCCAAAAAGCGTTTCGATCTTTCCTGTTCCATGATGGACAAACAAAAGCTCATCGCCATCCCCGTTCCGATAGAAGTAATCCATTGTTTCGGTTGGATTCACGACGGCGATCAGCACGTCTTCGTTTCCCAGCAAGAACTTTCGGCCGGCTACGGCATCGGATTGGACCGTGTATTGCTTGGAAAGCAGGTGACGAGGGGATAGATCCGCTTGTTCTTCGTATTCGACTCGGCAATCTCCGATCAACTCCGATTTGACGATTTGAGTCGGTGGATTATGATGGTACAGAATGGATTGCATGCCGGAAAATCCTTTGGTTCCCATCACCTGTTCCCGGTATAAGGATCCGTCTGGCTTTCGAAAAATCGTATGTCTCTTCTTCGGGATTTCACCCAATTGGCGATAAAATGGCATCGTAAATCTCCCTTTCGTTTTGTTATTCACTCCGCGCCGGCTGTACACGTCCCGACACTTCTCCAAATCCGATCCGGTAACCGTCTCCCTGACACCAGCCCGTAAGGGTAAGCTGATCCCCGTCCTCCAGCCAGACCCGCTGCTCTCCGTTGGGCATCTGAATGGGTTCGGCGCCGCGCCAGGTCAACTCGAGCAGGCAGCCCCTGGATTCTTTTTCCGGTCCGCTGATCGTTCCGGAGGCTAACAGGTCTCCCGGACGCAAATTGCAACCACCGACCGTATGATGGGCAATTTGCTGCGCCATACTCCAGTAAAGATGATGGAAATTCGTAGAGCATATACGTTGGGATGCCTCCATGTGTTCCCCCTGAAGGTAGGCTTCCAACCGAATATCAAAAGCACTTGGCCTAGACTGCTTCAAATAAGGAAGGGGTTCTGGGGATTGTGGTGGACCTTCCATCCGAAAAGGCTCTAAAGCATCGATCGGAACGACCCAAGGTGAGATGGAAGTCATAAAGTTCTTGGATAGAAAGGGACCAAGCGGTTGGTATTCCCAAGCCTGAATATCCCGGGCACTCCAATCATTCACCAGAACGAGGCCAAAAATATGTTCCTCAGCGGCATCTACGGAAATGGCTTCCCCTTGGGCATTCCCCGGTCCGATCAACCATCCGATTTCCAACTCATAGTCCAGTTGGCGGCAGGGGCCAAAGACCGGTTCCGTTGCGGTAGGAGGCTTCATCTGCCCGAGCGGGCGGCGGACATCCGTGCCGCTGAGAACGACGGAACTCGCTCGACCATGATAGCCCACTGGCAAGTGGGTCCAGTTTGGCATCAAGGCGTTATCTTTGCCGCGAAACATGGTTCCCACGTTGGAAGCATGGTATTTTGAGGCATAAAAGTCAGTATAGTCACCGATTTGGGCTGGAAGAAGCATTTCTACCTCACTTTGTCGGAAGAAAGCCGCTTCCCGAAGCGCCGGGTCCTCTCGCAGGGTAGGCTCGTCGGCACGGAGCAATTGCTGGATCTGCGCCCGCACCTCTTGCCACGCGCGTCTGCCCAGGGTCATATAGGCATTCAAGGAAGGCTGATGGAACACATCTTTTCCGGCCACCGCCGTGGAGCGGAAGTGTCCAGCTTCATCTAATACCGACAAATCCAGCACATAGTCCCCGATCGCGACACCGATGCGAGGGGAACCTCCGGTCCGAGGGCGAAATACGCCATAAGGAAGATTCTGAATAGGGAAGTGAGAATCGGATTCCACTTCGATAAAGGAACGCATCATACTAAAACCTCCATCATGTTATAGGATCTGTAATGCTCTTAGGTCTTCTCGCGGTTCATCGAAGCTGCAGCTGCCGTAGGAGCGCAATAGGGTCGTACGCAGCTTCTCGATCTCTGAGACGGTTATCATCAGCTCTTTCCAGCTCAGTCCCGCCGAATCAAAGGAGAAATGGGAGGGCTCTTCGTCGGCTAGGATTCGCTCGGTTTCCAGCGCCGTGAGAGGATGGGTATGGGCCAGCATCCCTGCTGCGAAGACATTGACAAAGCCGTGCATTTGGGTTTCCACTTCCTCTCGGTACATCCGGATGGGATGATGCAAGCCTGCTGTAAATTTCATCGGGATCCCGCGGTCACGGCAGCCGATCAGGGCGGCAGACACCTGCTTAGGCGTCGGAAAGGCATCCGCCGTCACTCCACCCGTCCGCAACTTAAAACCTAGAACAGAGGGGTGAGAGGCATTATGTTCGGCCATCGCGTCTAGCGTTTGAAGGATATGGCGTTCCCAGTCTTCATTTAAGGGTAACGTCATTTCACAAAAAGCTTGGATCCCTCGTTTAGCGGTCTCCGCTCCTATCGTTTCCAATAGGTCTTGATCCGGAAGAAGAGGAGGAAGCGGGAATTCGAGCACATCTACTTTCACGGTAGGGCCATGCCGTTCGCAAAAGCTTAACATGCTCTCTAAATCAGCACGAAAGGTTAGCAAACCTTCCTCTTTGTCCTTGCTTTTGCTGCCGATGACTGCACAAAGCAACGGACGTTCGGGTATAAACAAGGATACGTAAGCGTCTAATTCAGGAAGACGAGAGGCTGGAATAATAAATCGCCCTAACATCCAGGCCTCTTCGCTCACCTGATAGGCCGCGTAGTTGCGGATGGCGGAATCAAGCGGCAAGCTTGCCGGCGGGAATAGTCCCGCATAATCGATTAAGCTTGCCATGAAAGGTTGTGCGCCAGATTTCAATACGTTCACTCCTTAGGCAGAGGCAGGAATTCTCCTGCCCCAAAGTAGATTTAGAGATTTCCTCGACGAGCCTGTTCTCGTTCGATGGATTCAAATAGCGCCTTAAAGTTTCCTTCGCCAAAACCTCGGGATCCTTTGCGCTGGATAATTTCAATGAACAAGGTAGGGCGGTCGACAATCGGCTTGGTGAAAATCTGCAGCAGGTAGCCTTCCTCATCCCGGTCAACCAGAATCTTTAATTCACGAAGCTTTTCGATATCCTCGTCAATGTGACCCACTCGCTCGGTTAGCATTTCATAGTAAGAATCGGGTGTATCCAGGAAGTCGATTCCGTTCGCGCGAAGGGCTTTGACCGTCGAAATGATATCGGTCGTCAGCAGGGCTAGATGCTGGACCCCAGCGCCATTGTAGTACTCGAGATACTCTTCAATCTGAGATTTCCGCTTGCCTTCAGCCGGCTCATTAATAGGGAACTTAATTCTTCCGCCATTGGTCATGACCTTGGACATCAAGGCCGAGTAGTCGGTGCTGATATCTTCATCCGTAAAGTTGATCATCGCATAGAAGCCCATGACATTCTGATAATAGGAAACCCATGCTTCCATCTGCTCCACATTTCCCACCACATGGTCGACCGCGATTAAACCCGTCTCTTGATTCGGCACCTCGCATTCAAACGCTTGATAGCCGGGGATAAATAACCCTTTATAATCTTTTCTCTCGATTAAGGTATGGATGGTATCTCCATAGGTTCCGATAATCGCCTTTTTCACGGTTCCATACTCATCCGTATGCGATTGAGGCTCCTGGATGGCAATGGCTCCACGGGAAACAGCATCTTGATAAGCTTTTTCCACATCCTCCACACGAAGAGCGATATCCTTTACCCCATCTCCATGCTTCTTAACAAACGCTGCAATCGGATCATCCGAGGAAAGAGCGCCAGAAATGACAAAACGCATTTTCTTTTGTTCCAATACATAGGAAACCCGATTTCGCTGCCCCGTTTCTAAGCCCGAATAGGCAATCGGCTTAAACCCGAATCCTTTGCAAAAGTAATGAAGCGCCTGTTTGGCGTTGCCTACGTAAAATTCAATGTAATCCACATCCTGAATGGGGAAAAAGTCCTGATCCTGTGTGTTCTTTTCTATAACGATCTGTTTTTCCATCCTATTACCCTCCTAAAAAACATCATATCGATTGTAAAAACCGTAATTACTGTCATTATGAATGCGTTTTATTTTTCGTGCAAAAACACGTAGTCACGTTTAAACGCTTTAATGGATTAAAAAGGAGGGGTTGGCTCTTTAATACATTGAAGCTTTGTCGTGAATATTTGCGATTCAACTAAGAATCTAAATATAATAATTCCATTCACAAATCAAGGAGAGGGTGTGAAGCCATGGGATGTGTGATTCGATTTTGCACAACGAATTATTCCAATGGAACGGCTGCGATAAAAGAAAAAATGCAGGATAACCTTCAGGTTGAAGTTCAAGAAGACCATTGTTTGGGAAATTGCGGACAGTGTTATTTAGAGAGCTTTGTCGAGGTGAATGGACAATTTATTGCGATTACCTCCTATGAAGAACTAGCAGATCAATTATTTGGGGTGAAACCATGAAGGAATGCAATGCCTTGTTTCAAGCGATCCTTTCTCTAGAAACAATGGAAGAGTGTGAGCGTTTTTTTAGTGATTTATGCACAAACAATGAATTGAAAGCGATGGCCCAGAGACTTGAGGTCGCCAGATTGGTTCGCCACGGGCATACCTATTTAGATATTCAAGAGGAATCGAAAGCAAGTTCAGCAAGCATTTGCAGGGTCAAGACCTGTTTAAACTACGGAAATGGCGGATATAGCCTTGTCTTAGATCGACTGGA
>JBEQAI010000159.1:0-7819 GCA_041640415.1 Ammoniphilus sp.
CCGACATCAGGTAATTGAAACATCGGAGTTGTCCATCCCAGGATATTCAGAAAACACAAGAAATCGTTGTTATTTTTGCAAAAAAAATCTCTTTGAACATTTAGTTCCGATCATGAAGGAACAAGGATATCAAAATGTCATTTATGGCTTAATAGCCGATGATTTAAGCGAGCATAGACCAGGAACCATAGCGGCAAAAGAGTTGGCCGTAAGAGGCCCCTTACAGGAAGCTGGCTTAACTAAGAATGAAATTCGGGAGCTTTCAAGAGAACAAGGATTATCTACCTGGAATAAGCCTTCGTTTGCCTGTCTTTCCTCCCGTATCGCCTATGGAGAGCCCATTACGTTAGAGAAGCTGTCCAAAGTTGATCAATCTGAGCAATTTCTAAGACGGTTAGGCATAGGGCAGGTACGTGTCCGAACCCATGGGGAGATTGCAAGAATTGAAGTAGAAGCGAAGGATATGCTTTTCCTTCTGGAACGGTATGAAGAGGTCGCACAAACTATCCAGAGCTATGGCTATACCTATGTCACGCTTGACCTCCTCGGCTATCAGAGTGGCAGCATGAACAAAGTACTTGCGAAGTAACCCGGTTCGATTGAGCCGGGTTTTTTCCTTTCTTTTTACGGAAGAAAGTTATTCATGATCTGTTCATATAAGAATGGTACTATTAGTCTAGAATGTTAGTAGAAAGAAGAGGTGGAGATGTGAAGGGTTATATGGTAAAAACAATTACAGCCTTATCGGGCTTATCTTTTCTTGTCTTGCTGTTTGGGTTCGGCTGGACGATCCAAAGTCATTTTTTCGGTACGGTAGCCGCAACGGTCGCACAAACGGAAGCGACGGCACCGGAAAAAATAACGGATGGAGCCACCATTGTTGCTTTAGGGGATTCGCTTACTCGGGGAACTGGGGATTCCAATGGCAAGGGTTATGTTGGTTATCTCGTAGAACTACTAGAAGAGAAGACGGGGGAAAAAGTGGTCCTTCATAACTTTGGCGTGAAAGGCTACCGCTCTGATCAGCTGTTAGAGCTGGTCAAGCAAGCCGAGATTCAAAGACAAGTAAAAGAAGCGGACTATATTGTGATGACGATCGGGGGAAATGACCTTTTCCGTGGCGGGCGCACGTTAATCGATCTGGATCCGACAAAGATTGATGAGCTTCGTGCCAAGTATATGGAGAATTTCAAACAGGTCATGACGGAGTTAAGAGCGGCAAACCCTGAAGCGACGATCTATTACCTGGGCCTATACAATCCCTTCATTGAGCTTGGTGATTCGGACATCACGACAAAAGCCGTTCGCCAATGGAACTACGAAACCAATGAATGGCTAGATCAAGATCGGCTTACTGTGTTTGTGCCAACCTTTGATTTATTCCAATTAGAGGTGGATAACTTTTTATTCTCTGATAAATTCCACCCTAATACAAGAGGGTATGAAATGATGGCCGAGCGTCTTGCCTCATTGATCATGAAATAGGGGGAGAGAAAGAGATGAGCGAAATCACGTTAGCGGTGAGAGGATTGCGCAAGGTCATTGGAAAGAAAGAAATTATCAAAGGCATCGATTTTGAACTGAAGAGAGGAGAAGTGTTTGGCTTTTTAGGCCCGAATGGCGCCGGGAAAACTACCACGATTCGGATGCTGGTCAGTTTAATCAAGCCGACTTCGGGTTCGATAGAAATATGCGGGTATGATGTGGAGACCCACTTTATCCAAGCGATGAGCCAATTGGGTTGTATCGTAGAAAATCCAGAGTTGTACCCCTACCTAACTGGTTGGGAAAATCTTGAGCATTTTGCTAGGATGCTTCCTGAGATCGATATACAGCATATGAAGGATGTGGTCAAGCTGGTTCGTTTGCAAGAACGGATTCATGATCCAGTCAAAACGTACTCTTTGGGCATGAGGCAGCGGCTAGGGATTGCGCAGGCCCTTCTCGGGAAACCGAAGGTGATGATTCTTGACGAACCTACAAATGGCCTGGATCCCGCGGGGATTCGGGAAATGCGCAGTTTTATCCGCTACTTGGCTGAGGAGGAAGGCTTAAGCGTTTTGGTTTCGAGTCACTTGTTAAGTGAAATTCAGCTTATGTGTGATCGGGTAGCGATCATTTCCAGAGGCGAGGTCATTAAGGTAGATACGGTGGATTCCCTTCTTTCCTTACAGGAACGATTAATTTGGAGAGTCGGCCCAATGGAAAAGGCCAAATCCATTCTCGAACAATGGACACCTGTCACGGAAGGAGCCGATGGGACCTTAATTACGATATATGATGAAGAACAGGCTGCAGGGTGGAATCGGAGCCTAGTGGAGCAAGGAATCGCAGTGAAAGAAATGCAAAGGAAACTTCCTGCTTTAGAGGATCTGTTCCTGGAGTTGACAGGAGGCGAAACGGTTGACTAAGCTGGTTCAAAATGAAATGTTAAAGCTTGTGCGAAAGAAGAAATTAGTCGTCATTGCGCTGATCATAGGTGTGCTCGTTTCTCTGTTTACGTATGCCCAGTTTAAGATCGTAGAAAGAACGGTGGAGAGATTAGGAGAGGTAGATTGGAGAACGACGCTTCAGCAGCAAATTATAGATACCCAAAACCGTCTCACCAGCAGCCGAATTTCTGACGAGTGGCGAAGCCAGCTTCAGCTGCGCATTCAACAGCAGCAATATTATCTAGACAAAGATATTAACCCGATGGAGCCAGGTGCCCCTACGTTTATGCGCATGTTTGCCGAAAACTCGATTAACCTATTTATCCCGTTAATGGTCATGGTAGTGGCGGCAGACTTAGTGTCTTCTGAACGCAGTGCAGGGACGGTGAAGCTCCTGCTCACAAGACCGGTAAAGCGCTGGAAGATCTTGATGAGCAAATACATCTCCCTGGTGCTTTCTGTTTCTTTTATCGTAGCGATGTTCGGTATCCTCTCGTACCTGATTTCCGGTATCGTCTTTGGTTATGGTGGCTGGAAGGCCCCTGTGATTACGGGATTTACCGTAGAGGGTGGAGAGCTTAATACAGCTGGAGTTCATTTAATTCCGCAATGGCAGTACTTGTTTATGGTGTTTGGCTTGGTCTGGTTTGTCGCCCTGGTGGTAGGGACACTTACCTTTATGCTGTCCGTCCTCATGCGAAGCACGGCAGCCGGAATGGGGGTTATGCTGGCTGCTTTGATTGCCGGTGCGATCCTCAACAATATGGTCGCTTCATGGGAATCGGCAAAATACTTGTTTATGATTAATTTAAAAATAACGGACTATTTGGCAGGAAATACGCCGCCTATCGAAGGTATGACGCTTGGGTTTTCCTTGGCTGTTTTAGCAGCATGGGGATTGGCTGCGCTGGCGGTTTCGTTTAGCGTGTTTACTAGGCAGGACGTGTATTAAAGTATAAGCAAAAAGGCTATCCCAACTCGTATTCTGACGATGGGATAGCCTTTTTCACTTTGCTAATGGCAGTGTAAACCGGAACGAAGTCCCTTTACCAAGCTCACTCTCAACTTCAATGGGACTTTCGTGCTTTTCTAGGATTTGCTTGACAATAGACAGCCCGATTCCGGTACCGAGCTTTTTGCTTCTGGCTTTATCTACTTTGTAAAAACGATCCCAGATAAACTGAATATCCTCTTCCTTAATTCCCATTCCATAATCCCGAATTTCGAGAGAGGCCCGTTCCGCTTTAGTGAGGATAACATCAATCTGTCCTCCTGCATGGGAAAAGTTGATAGCGTTTTGCAGGAGATTGACTAAAACTTGTTCGATTCGGTCAGGATCGGCGTATACATCAACGTCTGCCTCCTCATCCGTGATCAGCCCAATTTCCACCTGGCGATCCGCCAGATAGGGCTCCATCTTGGCAATCACCCTTCGAACCTGTTCTGAAAAATTAAAGGGAATGGGCTGGAGTCCAAAATGGCCGGATTCCAGCTTCGAAATATCCAGCAGGTCATTGACGAGTTTAATCAAGCGGTTCGTTTCATTTTTGATAATTGATAGGTAATGATCCTGGCGTTGCTTCGGGATTGTACCGTCGATGAGTGCTTCGGCAAACCCATGAATGGAGGTTAAAGGAGACCGCAAATCATGGGATACATTAGCTACAAAATCCTTTCGCATTTGATCCAAGCTCGCCAATTCTTTTGCCATATAGTTAAGGGACATGCCTAATTGTCCAATTTCATCCTTGGAATCAATGTGAACCCTTTGATTAAAGTTTCCTTTGGCAAAAGACAACGCAATTTTGCTCATGTCGGTTAGCGATGAAGTCAATCGCTTAGAGATGAAGAATAGGGAAGCGGCGGTTATGAGAATCGTAATGACTAAGCCCAAGAGAAAGTTCAGCTTTCTTTGCAATATTTCTTTTTCAAAGCCATAGGAGATCATCACCAGGACTTTTTCCGTTTCTGCATGAACAATGGGTGTAGCAGCAAGAAGAGCGTACTGGTTCAATTCTTTCAATTTGACTTTTTGAATGATATGCTTGCCCTGGAAAGCGGATTGGAGGACTTCATGGTCAAGCGTTATGGATACAGGGGGTTGTCCTGCGTGATAGAGCACCTCTTCGTTTTGCCCCATGAGATAAAATGCCTTATCCTGTCGAGCGATACTCATCTCCAGTGATTCAATAATGACTTGATGCTCCCACCCTTGCTCGTGGGCATGCTGAATAAACTCGGCCACCGTTTTCGCTTGTTCTGACAGCTCGTGGCGGTGGCTTTCTGTGAGCCGATTTTCAATCAGCAAGTAGGAAACAAAAGAAAAGACGGTAAACGAAAGAAATAATATTAGCAAATAGGTAAGGAACAGCTTCATGAAAATACTTTTCTTGAAGATCATTTGGGGACCTCAAATTTATAGCCGATTCCTCGAATGGTACGCAACGACCAGCCTTCATGATCTTCACCCAATTTTTCCCGGATTCGCTTAATGTGGACATCCACGGTCCGTGCATCGCCAAGGTAGTCATAGCCCCATATTTGGTCGAGAATCTGCCGACGCGTAAACACTTGGTTGGAGTGGGAAGCAAGAAAATGGAGCAGTTCCATTTCCTTAGGAGCCATAATGACTTCTTTTCCATTGGCCAAGACTTTATTTTCCCGGTTACTCAGGATGAAGGTAGGCAGGACAACGATTTCCTCGTTCATGATATGTGGATTGCTTCTTTTCAGGACTGCTTTTATTCGGGCCGTTAACTCTTTCGGATCAAACGGCTTGACCAAATAATCGTCAGTTCCTAGTTCAAAACCTCTAATCTTATCATAGCTCTCGCCTTTCCCTGTTAACATAATAATGGGTGTTTTATAATCCTTGCGGATTTCCTGGCAGATCTCCCAGCCATCCAGCTCAGGAAGCATGATATCTAGAATGACCAGATCAGGAAGAAGCTCATAATACCGATCCAGTCCTTTAATCCCGCTATGTTCAGCATACATCGTATAGCCTTGCTTTTCACCGTATAGGATTACCAATTCGCAAATATGCGGATCGTCGTCAATGATTAGGATCTTGATTTCCATGGATCTCATTCCCCCTTACCTGAAAATATAACATGGGAATATGAACGAAGGATGAATAATGTACTTTTCTCGCGATTGTGGTGGATAGTTTCGCGATCTTAGCTGGATGTTTCGCGGTTATTCAAGAGACTTTCGCGGCCCTACTAGATGGCGAAAAAACCGATATCCTAGGATATCGGCTCATACAGCTCCCAAGCAAGCTTGATGGATTCGACAATCTCGTCGGCTGCAGCGTTTGGATCATGCCCTTGTGGAGTAAATTTGGAGTTGTTGATCGAGTAAATTTCTTTGCGCTTAAGAAAAAGCTCCTCGATTTCTTCCAAGGACTTGCTCTTCAGCACGGGGCGGTTCCCAATGATCAGTGGAAGCCGATCCTTCCAGGACTCCCAGGAAAGATCCAAGAAAAACACGATGCATTTCGAAAGACAAACCTCCCGAATCTCCTCCTGCATGTATGCACCGCCGCCAAGAGAAATAATCTTGAGTCGAGTGTTAGTACAGAAATTAACGATAAAGTCTCGCTCTAGCTTCCTAAAATGTTTTTCTCCGTGCTTTTCAAAGATTTCTGGAATCGTCATGCTATGTGTTTGTTCTATAGCTTGATCTACATCAATAAAGTCGCGGTATAATTTCTTGGCCACAATCTGGCCAATCGTCGTTTTCCCAACACCCATAAAACCAATTAACACAATGTTCCGTTGCCGAATGGGTATTTCGAAAGTGTCATGCATGTCTGATCAACCTCACCCTCTTACAATACCCTTATCATACCCTATTTTCCTATACACGGTAAAGTTCTAAAGTGGGGAACAAAGTCGATAACTTAGACTATTTAAAAAAGTTATTGCTTTGTATTAGGAGTTCGGATAGTATAGAGATTAGAGAACAGAGCATCCCGCTAGTTAAAATGATTGACATCGTTTACATCTTCGTTTATCTTATTATTAGATCGATCTAATAAAACGATCGGAAAGAAGGCGACATAAGTTTATACGTAACACCACAATTTGTTAGATCGATCTAACAAAGAATGATTAAGGCTTGTTTACTAGATCGATCTAACGAGAGTGAATGATGTGTTAGATTGCTCTAGTAAACAAACAAAGTAAGAATTTAAGGTGGTGAACCATGAAGTGTTAGAGCTCCATTTGAAAAATCCGAATGAGTTAGAACTAAGACAAGTTGATGAACTGCCGTTTCCTCAAGGAGACGAAGTGAAGATTAAGCTGATCTATGCAGGAATTTGCGGTTCAGACCTTGGAGTATATAAAGGGAAATTGGCTCACGCGACGTATCCCTTGAGACCAGGACATGAATTGTTAGGAACTGTGATTGAAGCGGGAGAACAGGCCAAATTTCAACTTGGAACGAGAGTGGTCATTTTACCGAATACCTTCTGTGGAGAATGTGAGTACTGTATGGCGGGGAGAACCAATATCTGTCCAGAGAAAAAATCGATGGGCGTGAATCAGGATGGCGGTTTTTCAGAAGAATTTATCATTTCATCCCAATTTGTCTTCCCCATTCCGGATGGATTGCCAGACAAAAGAGCTGTACTAATTGAACCTTTTGCGGTAGTTGTCCATGCTTTGAAAAATGTCGACATCAAGAAGGGAACCCGTGTTGCGATTGTCGGGAGTGGGAATGAAGGAATGCTAGCAGCCGCGCTTAGCCACCACTTGGGAGCACAAGTCACAGCGATCGATATTAATCCAAACAAACTAGAACTGGTAAGATCCCTTGGCGACATTCGAGCGGTCTATCCACAAGAGGTAGAAGGCGAGAGCTTTGAAGTGGTGATAGAAGCTGCAGGGACTAAGCCGTCGGTAGAACAGGCATTTCAATTAGCTGGACGTGGTGGATCTATTGTACTCATCGGTTTGACGGCAGAGGCTACGCTTCCTGTCACGCAGATTGTCCGCAATGAAGTGACAATCTATGGATCGATTATTTATAACTTCCCAGAAGATTATCAAAAAACAGTAGATTATCTCAGCAATCCAGCGTTCAACATTGAACCCATTATTTCTAGAGTTCTGCCGCTCTCCGACTATCAGGAGGCCTACAATACAGCCTTATCAGGAGATTATGGCAAAGTGATCTTTATATTTTAGAGGGGGTATTTCCAACATGAAAGATCTGATCTCACATCAGCTAGTTAAATATTTAGAAGACCGCAGGGTAGAGCATCTTTTCGGACTTTGCGGACACACCAACATCGCGGTATTGACCGCTCTTGAAAACAGCAAAATCAAATTCATCAATACTCGTCACGAGCAAATTGCCGCCCATATCGCGGATGGATA
>JBEQAI010000160.1:0-7792 GCA_041640415.1 Ammoniphilus sp.
CATCATCCGTTGATGTATTATGCTCATCACGATCCAAGCTTGGTTGTGGTCTACGATGTTGGCCTCAAGCAGCGGGTTGATGTGCCGTATACCTATATTTATGATAAAAAGAATCAGATCTTTATTACCGATATCTCGTATTATGATGAAACATGCGTCCCTCCAGGAGGACAACTTCTTCAAGCCACGGCCTACCTGAAACAGGATGAGGCGAGTAACAAGGCTAATGTAGACAGATATAAACGGAAAATGGAAGAACTTTATGATAAGCACTTTGCCGGTTGGAGAGAGCAATTAGTCGTTCCCCGTACATCGGGGCGAGCTAGTGTTCAAGAAATCAAGTGGACGATGGCGCAGAAGCCCATGCCGATTTCCCTCCCGGATATCCAGAATCTATTTTTTGCGGGGGATTGGTGTGAAGGGCAGGGACAGCTTTCGGAGCTCTCCTTTTCTAGCGCTTATGCTGCCAGTGAGTTGGTTCTTTTAAAAAGCAGTTTGGTCTTGAATAAGTAGCAATCGTGAAGGATGATACAAATAAGCGACCCTTGACAATCAAGGGTCGCTCTTACGCTTATGAACCTAAAGTAACTGACCTTGTAGACCGGAGCCAAAATCTTGGTCATTGATGGGAATGTCTACAGCATCCCTCCGGGATGGTAGCGGGATAAAAGTAGTCTCGTCTATTACTCTGTTCCTCTTTGATGGTATGATAAAGAAGGTAGCTGGATCATCTTTTCTGGGGTCTGGGATCGGAAAAAAATTAAACGAATAAGGAGGTGTATAGCATGGCTCAAACTCATACTGTATTTATTGCGGGGCACGCGCGACTCCCACAAGGGATGGCTGCCAAAAGCGTATTTGATACGCTTACCATTACAGTGGAGCTCGATCGGAAGTATGGTGTAATCCTAGAGGCTTCATGTACTCTTGCTACTGAGCATGGGAGACTGTATGTGGGGGAGTTATTAAAGGGGATAAGCTTAAAAGACGGGATCGATGAACCCCTCCAGATTCTGCAAACCCACTATAAAGGCAGAGCTGGGAATGCTTTGACAGCAGCTTTAAAAGACTTGTACATTCAATTCGAACAGTTAAAGATTCGTTAAAAAAAAGTTGACAGCTAGATGTGTTGCAACTATTATAAATATATAAACAGAGAAAACATTACTCCTTACTAGATAACCTCTTATAAGACCAGTAATGATTCCGTTTATGATGAGAGTTAATTGAATATTTATAAACTGATAAATCTACTGAACTTCGAGAGATCGAAGAGACAAAGTTGATGTGAGCCAGTTGTGTTTTTAGGAGGTCTCCTTAAAATGCGACTGGCTTTTTGATTTTATGAAAAAAATAGAGGAGGAATGAACAATGAGTACTGTCCAAGAAAAAATGAAGTTTGTGCAAACCCAAGCTGGATATCAGGTGATCCCACATCCCGATCATCGGAGGTTATACCATATTGAGCTAAGCAATGACATCATTGACCAATTTCTGAAAGAGTTCAAACAAGAAGACTCTCAGCGATTGGAATATATTCCTTACATGCGCTTTGCGATGGCGGGTAAACTTCGAGAACTGCTCGGTACATCGTTTGTGGAAGCGGTAAGGGGGATCCTACACGAACGTGAGACTGGCGGATTTACCATTGGGCTTCAGAATCAAACCACAGACATTGAGGACTTTGTAAAATTCGGTACTGCGATCACTCATCTTGTTGGAACGCCTAATTTTGATTCGATGTCAGGTACCTACTTTGCCCGCTTTACGGTCAAGGATACCGATAATAGCGATTCCTACCTGCGTCAAGCCTATCGTCTTTTTACCCTTCATACGGACGGGACATTTGTGGATGAACCGACGGATTGGCTATTGATGATGAAATTGGAGGAACGCAATGCTGTAGGGGGAGAATCGCGCTTGCTCCATCTTGATGATTGGGAAGAATTAGAGAAGTTTAGCAAGCATCCTCTCGGCAGCTATAAGTTCCTATATAAGGCTCCTCCTAGCAAAAATGTGGAACAACAAGTTCATCGGGCCACGTTTTTCGAGAACAATAATGGAACCTGCATGTGTTTTATCGATCAATTTGTCTGCCCGGAAACCATAGAGCAAGCAACCTATTTGAAAGAGCTTTCCGAGTCTATGGAAAATAGTCCTGCCACACATGCTCTGAAGCTTCCGGTAGGAAATCTCGTAATGTTGAACAATACCTTCTGGCTTCATGGCCGGGCAGCATTTGAAAAACATCCAGAACTCTACCGGGAACTAATGAGACAGCGCGGTGAGTTTGCCAAAGCATAAGTCCATGACAATGGAGTAGGGGGCGCAACATGTATGATTTTGCGATTGTAGGCGGAGGCATTGTAGGTTTATCTACCGGAATGGAGTTGACTCAGCGATACCCCAAGGCAAAAATACTAGTCTTGGAAAAGGAGGACCGTTGGGCTGTTCATCAAACGGGACATAACAGCGGTGTCATCCATTCTGGAATCTATTACAAGCCGGGAAGTTTCAAAGCTAAATTTGCTCGTGAAGGCAGTAGATCCATGGTTGAATTTTGCCAGAAGCATGGCATCGAGCATGATATATGCGGCAAAGTCATTGTAGCAACGAAAAAGGTAGAACTGCCGCTATTGGATAATCTCTTTCAACGGGGCTTAGATAACGGTTTGGCTATTCATAAAATCGGACCTGAGGAATTAAAAGAAATTGAACCACATGTCAAGGGGTTAGCTGCGATCCGTGTGCCGATGGCGGGAATTGTAAACTATAAGCAGGTATCTGAAACCTATGCGTCGATCATTGCCAGCCATGGCGGGGAGCTGCGGTTGTCGACACGTGTGGTGAAGATCGTGGAAACAAGCAATGGGGTGGAAATCGAGACCAATAAGGGCTCTTTCCGTGCAAACTATATCATTAACTGTGCCGGGCTTCATAGTGATAGAGTCGCTCGCAGCGGTGGGATGAACACGGATATGAAAATTGTTCCTTTTAGAGGGGAGTATTACGAGATCAAGCCTGAAAAACGCTATCTGGTTAAACACCTGATCTATCCTGTTCCTAATCCGGCCTTCCCGTTTTTGGGCGTCCATTATACCCGAATGATTGGCGGTCATGTCGAAGCCGGACCGAATGCGGTGCTCGCCTTTAAGCGAGAAGGCTACCGGAAGACGGATTTTAATCTTAAAGATCTTTCGGAGGTCTTGGCTTACCCCGGTTTTTGGAAGATTGCGGCGAAGTACTGGAGGGAAGGAATGGAAGAGTATGTCCGTTCCTTCAGTAAAGCTGCTTTTGTTCGCAGCTTGCAGGAGCTCATTCCGGAGATTCAATCGGAAGATTTGGAGCCTGCTCCGGCTGGTATCCGCGCCCAAGCCTTAAAATCGGATGGAACTCTAGTAGATGATTTTCATATCATTTCAGGTAAAAATAGCATTCATGTGTGTAATGCCCCCTCTCCGGCGGCAACGGCCTCGATTCAAATCGGCAAGGCAGTAGTAGATCGAATTCCAGAGCCCAGTCTGGCCAAAAAATATGCAATCTCATAAAGAGTAGTAGAGGAAATGGAATGATCGACATGAACGGAGAAAGTTCATCACTTGCATTCAAACCGTAATTTTCTTAAAGGGGATAGAGAACATGGAAACTTTAACAGAGCAGACAACCATACCCGGATTAGTATCTCAATCACTCCATGAGCGCAGAGAACAAGCTGTGCCCGTCGGTCCATATAATGTTACGCCGATTTACGTGCAGGAGGCTGCGGGGGCTTTAGTCAAAGATGTGGATGGCAATACCTTTATCGATTTTGCTGGCGGGATCGGGATTCAGAATGTGGGACATTGTCATCCGAAAGTGGTCAAAGCGGTTCAAGAGCAAGTGGCTCAATCCATTCATACGTGTTTTCATGTTTTCCCATATGAAAGCTATATTGAGCTGGCGGAGAAGCTGAACGACAAGACACCAGGGGATTTCCGCAAAAAGACCATGTTTGTCAATAGTGGGGCAGAGGCGGTTGAAAATGCCGTGAAGATTGCTCGCTCCGTGACCGGTCGTAAGGCGGTCTTGTCGTTCAACCGTGGTTATCACGGGCGTACTCTCATGACCATGTCCCTCACGAGTAAGGTAAGACCTTATAAATTCGGGTTTGGGCCGTTTGCCCCTGATACCTATAAAATCCCTTATCCGTATTACTATCGGGCTGCAGAAGGGATGACTCAAGAGGAAGTCGATGCAGAACACTTGCAGCGAATCGAAGAGTTCTTCGTAGGAGAGGTGGCAGCCGATGACGTGGCGGCCATCATTATGGAACCGGTCCAGGGAGAAGGTGGATTTGTTGTTCCTTCTGCTGAATTTGTAAAAGGAATTCGAAGCATCTGCGACAAATACGGAATCCTTTTTATTGCAGATGAGATCCAAACCGGATTTGCCCGTACAGGGAAGTTATTTGCCATGGAACATTTTGGTGTGGCTGCAGATATTATGGTCTCTTCTAAATCCATCGCAGCTGGAATGCCGCTTAGTGCGGTTACAGGCAGAGCGGAACTCATGGATGGTCCGGGAGCTGGACAACTGGGAGGAACCTTCGCGGGAAGTCCCGTGTCATGTGCCGCTGGCTTAGCCGTATTGAATATTATTGAGGAAGAAAAACTGGTCGAGCGTGCACAGATTATTGGAAGCCAAATGTTAGACCGTTTTAATCGGATGAAGGATAAGTACGAAATGATCGGGGACGTACGTGGACTTGGTGCTATGGTCGCCATGGAAATGGTGAAAGATCGAAAGTCGAAAATCCCTGCAACTGAAGCTACGGCTCAAATGGTAAAAGAGTGCTGGAAGAGCGGATTAATAGGCTTGAGTGCAGGCATCAATGGAAATGTGTTGCGTTTTCTGCCCCCATTAGTCATAACACAGGAACAGCTAGACAAGGGTTTAGATATTTTGGAGAACGCCATAGCCAAGATTCAACGAGGCTAATGTTTTCGTCTAGGACATCCAAGCGAATGTCCTAGACGACCTTGATCAGTATTCCATGTAGTTGCTGAACTACGTTCAACAACTACATGGGTGTTTGATCACACCTCGTAGGTCCAGAACATGGACTCTATCCTTTTTCCTTGAGGAGGGGTTTCCTCCTCATTTTTTCTCGCAGAACAAAAAAATAACGAAACATAAAGGGGGAGGCAATTTCATGAATAATAAGGTTCAGTTTGAGAGAGTTCTTTCACGCTTTGATATCCTATGCCTGTCATTCGGGGCCATGATCGGATGGGGATGGGTCGTTTTAACCGGGTCATGGTTGACATCCGCAGGGGTGATGGGATCCATTTTGGCCTTTTTGTTGGGTGGAATTATTGTTACTTTTGTTGGGCTGACCTATTCAGAACTGACCTCTGCTATGCCGAAGGCCGGGGGAGAGCATGCTTGGACGCATCGCGCTCTTGGATCCAAATGGTCCTTTGTAGCTTCTTGGTCTATTGCGTTAGGGTATATCTCAGTAGTTGCCTTCGAAGCTGTCGCATTGCCAACGGTGATGGAGTATATTTTTCCAGACTATAAAGTAGGTTATATGTGGACGATTGCAGGATGGGATGTTTATGCCTCTTGGGTAGCTGTTGGGATGGCTGGGGCTATAGGGATCACCGTGCTGAACTATTTAGGCGTCAAACAGGCCGCTAAGTTTCAATTTATTGTAACCGTTCTCCTTGCTATTGTGGGAATTAGTCTCGTCGGTGGTGCCACCTTTTCCGCGCCTCCCGTTTCACCCATTCCTCCTTTTATGGACGGCTGGACTGGTTTTATGGCTGTTTTGGTTATGATCCCCTTTATGTTCGTAGGCTTTGATGTCATTCCACAGGCGGCAGAAGAAATCAACCTGCCACACCGGCAGATTGGAAATGTCCTGATTTTCTCTGTGATTCTAGCTGTTTTTTGGTATATCGGGATGATCTATGGGGTAGGGAAAGGACTAGGACAAGAAGAGTTGGCAAACTCTAGCTTGGCTACGGCTGATGCCATGGGCGCGATTTTCTCAAGCCCCTTTGCAACTCAACTCTTAATTATCGCTGGGGTAGGCGGAATCTTAACAAGCTGGAATTCCTTTTTAATTGGTGGGAGCCGTATCCTGTACGCCATGGCCAATTCACACATGCTGCCTAAGTGGTTAGGCGTTCTTCATCCCAAGTATAAAACACCTTCCAATGCCATTCTTTTTATCGGGATCTTGTCCGTCTTGGCCCCGTTATGTGGAAGGAAAATGCTCGTATGGCTCGTTGATGCAGGTGGTCTTGCTATTGTCATTTCCTATCTTCTTGTCGGTATTTCCTTCCTCATCCTTAGAACCAGAGAGCCACACATGCCTCGTCCATTCCGAGCTGGTAAAAATAAAACGGTAGGCTATTTCGCCGTAATCTTAAGTATTGGCCTCGCCGTACTCTATATGCCTGGTATGCCATCCGCATTAGTCTGGCCTTATGAATGGATGATCTTTGGCGGCTGGTGGCTGCTGGGAGCCTATTACCTCATTCGCACGCCACATGAAGAGTACCATCATGAAGAGAAAAAAGAGCAATCGATGCAGATATCTTAGTTTAATAATCCAAAGCAAGGAGCGATACCAAATCGCTCCTTTTCTTTTTCTACATGCAACGATAAAGCATAATCTGCAAACGTTATATTAAATGAAAATAAAGACTGTTTTTCATAGGCTTCAAAAAACTAGTACAATAGATTACAATAAGACTGTAGATTATTGTCGAAAAAAATCGAAAAAAGAGGGTAATAACCATGCCTATCGTATTATCAGTAAACAGTGGCAGTTCATCTTTGAAATATCAACTCATTGATATGCCTTCAGAGCATGTTATGGCAAAAGGAGTTATTGAACGGATTGGGATGGGTGATTCCATCCATACGTATAAAATGAACGACATTAAAGTGGAAGTCACCGAAGACATTTTCAACCATGAGGCGGCTGTCAGTCACCTTCTCAAGATGGTACAGCATGTCAAGTATGGGGCGATAAAGTCATTAGATGAAATACAGGCTGTCGGGCATCGGGTGGTCCATGGCGGAGAGCGATTTTCAAATTCTGTCCTCATCACGGAAGAAGTAATAAATCAATTGAATGCGTGCACGGAACTGGCGCCTCTGCACAATCCGGCCAATATTACGGGGATCCTTGCCTTTCAGAAGCTCCTGCCTTCTGTTCCGCATGTGGCTGTATTTGATACAGCTTTTCACCAAAGTATGCCTAAAAAAACCTATTTATATAGTTTACCTTACGAGTACTATGAAGAATTTGGCATTCGTAAATATGGATTTCACGGCACCTCTCACCGTTTTGTCACGAAGCGTGTCGCAGAAATCATGGGGCGTCCCCTTGAAAAACTGAAGCTCATTAGTTGTCATTTAGGGAACGGATCGAGTATTGCAGCTGTCCAGGGAGGCCAATCGATCGACACGTCCATGGGATTTACTCCCTTAGCAGGGGTAACGATGGGCACTCGATCCGGGGATGTCGACCCGGCGATTCTGCCATTCTTAGTGGACAAGCTAGATCTTTCGGTAAAAGAGGTACTCGACATCTATAATCAAAAAAGCGGATTGCTGGCACTGTCTGGGATATCCAGCGACTTAAGAGATATAGAAGAGGCTGCGCAACAAGGAAATGAACGTGCGAAGCTGGCTATCGATGTTTTTGTAGAAAGAATTCGCCAATATATCGGGAGCTACGCCGTTCAAATGAATGGGGTAGACGCGATCATTTTCACGGCAGGCATCGGTGAGAATA
>JBEQAI010000161.1:0-7788 GCA_041640415.1 Ammoniphilus sp.
CCAATAATGATTCAAATGTCATTGCGGCATCTAACTTCACATTGAGCACGATGGTTTTGCCTGCGGGCTGCGTGGGTCCGCTGCACTTGCATGATGATGTAGAAGAAGTATTCTTCGTTTTGAAGGGGAAGGTTACTGCCCTTATTCAGGAAGAGAGCTATAGTGAGGTCCATGAGATTTCATTGGGAGAGAGGGATTGCATCAGCAGCCCTCCCGGAGTGTATCGGGGAGTAAGAAATGATGGCGATGAAGAAGCCCTAATGCTAGTGATGTTAGGTTCTCCGAAGCCTAATTTGCCTAGCTATCCAGAAGGAAGCGAATTAGAGGAATTGCGCAAGCAGCGTGCAGCAGAGAGAGAAGCAATAATTAAAGGCTAGTAGGTTGACTTGTTTGGAGGCTTCTTAACAGAAAGTCTCCAAACCTCTCATAACGATAATGGAGGTGCGCCATATGCTAGGTATCACACATTTGAGACATGTAAGCTTAATTACCCCTGTCTTGAAGGAACAAGCTGAATTTTACGAGCAAGTATGGGGATTAGATAAGGTATTTCAAGATGATAAGACAGCTTATTTTCGCGGGTCGGGTCCTGAACATCATATCTTAAGCCTGCATGCAGGAGAGAAAAGAGGCTTACACCATCTCAGTTTTGGAATGGTGGATAAGAATGCTGTAGATCAAGCAGCGGAAACACTGGCCAAAAAGGGAGTGCGCATCGTTTCAGAGCCAGCTTACTTGGATGAAGAGGGGAAAGGTTACGGCTTGCGCTTTCTTGATCCGGAGAATCGATGCATTGAACTATCGGCTTGGGTCGAAGTTCACACTTCAATTTGGAACAAGAAAAACGTAGATCCGGTGAGGCTGAATCACGTGGTCATGAATACGGTTGATCTGGATCAGGCGGTTGAATTCTATACAAACGTCTTGGGATTTAAAGTGACCGACTGGAGCGAGCATCAGATGGCTTTCCTTCGCTGCAACAAGAAGCATCACTCGATTGCCTTCAACCAGGATGTCCATGCTTCAGTCAACCATATGGCTTACGAAGTGGACAATGTAGATGAAGTAATGCGAGGCATTAGCAATGTAAGAAAAGCAGGTTATAAGGAAATTTGGGGACCTGGCCGTCACGGCCCAGGAAATAACATCTTCTGTTACTTTCAAGATCCAGCAGGTTTCGTTATGGAGTATACGTGTTACCTGGAAACGATCGATGATGAAGCAGAATGGAAGGCGCGAGTATGGAAGAGAGTGCCTCATCTCATGGATCAGTGGCAGATTGCTGGACCGCCGAAGCCGGAGACTAGGGCTGCGATGGCTGGAGAGCCGGATGAAGGTTGGGTAAACCTTGAAGCCGTAAGTAAATAAGCGCGAATTGAAGAAGGGAGTACCATTATGGACTTGGGCTTGAGAGATAAAGTGGCTGTGATTATGGGCGGAACATCAGGGGTTGGACTAAAAGCAGCGGAAATGTTTCTCCAAGAAGGAGCAAAAGTAGCTGTCTGCGGAAGAAATCAGGAACGTTTGGATAAAGCTTGCAACCATCTGCTGCAATTTGGTTCTGCAGATCGAATTTATGCAGGAACCTGCAATGTAACGAACAAGCAGGATGTGGATGCGTTTATGAATGGAACGGCAGAAGCCTTGGGCGGTATTGATATCCTGGTCAATGCAGCTGGCCACAGCGTCATGGGATACTTTTTCGATATCACGGATGAACAATGGCAGGAGCAGATTCAATTAAAGTACTTTGCCGTCATTTATGCCATCCGAGCAGCCCATCCTTATTTGGTGAAACAAGGCGGGGGCCGCATTATCAACATTAACGCTACGCTGGCAAAAGAACCTGAAAGACATATGGTCGCTACAGCCGCAACGAGAGCAGGACTGCTGAATTTGAGCAAGACCTTATCCCAGGAACTAGCGCCTGACAACATTCTCGTCAACTCGGTGAGTTTAGGTTTAATCCGCACAGATCAATGGGAACGCCGCCGATTGCAGAATGCACCGAATGTAGAACCGGATATGTATTACGGCGATCTGGCGAAGAAAAGAAACATTCCACTTGGGAGAGTAGGAGAACCGGAAGAGGTGGCAAGCGTGATTCTTTTCCTGGCTTCTCGTCAAGCAAGCTATGTTTCGGGATCGACAATTGAGACAGCTGGGGCCCTCGGCAAGGCTTTGTAAAGGTTTGAATAATTTAGATGAGAGGTACATGATCATGAGACAACTTGAACAAATGGAGTTTACAACAGCTGATGCCGTCGTGCAAGAGCTGGTTCGTGCAGGGGTAGAAGTTGCATTTGGAATCGTAAGTATTCATAACATGCCCATCTATGATGCCATCCTCCGTGAAGGAAGCATTCACCTCGTATGCTCACGCGGCGAGAGCGGTGCGGTAAATATGGCAGATGGGTATGCCAGAGCTACTGGGAAATTAGGCGTTGTGATTACCAGCACCGGAACCGGTGCAGGAAATGCGGCCGGATCTCTGGTTGAAGCTTGGAGTGCTGGAGTTCCCCTCCTTCATTTGACTGGTGAAGTGGCTTCCCCGTATTTAGGCACGGGCAGAGGGTATATCCATGAATGCAAGGATCAACTATCAATGATGGAAGGGTGCTCAAAGAAAGCCATACGCTTAAGGAAGCCGGAGCAAGCCGTCGGGGTGGTTAGGCAAGCGATCCAAGAAGCAATAACGGCACCTGCAGGGCCAGTAACATTAGAAATTCCTATCGATTTTCAATCTGCCATTATCCCTCAGAGCGTAGTAGAAGATTTCCGAGGACACGTACAGCCATCATCTGAGCAGACCTTACCGAAACTTCCAGCAGAGCTGGTTAAGAAGATTGCAAACGCTCGCAGACCTGTGATCTGGAGCGGGGGCGGAGTCATTTCTTCAGGCGCTTCCGAGGAAGTTCGACAGCTGGCTGAGATGATCGGAGCGGCTGTAGTAACCAGTCAATCCGGAAAGGGATCTATCCCGGAGGATCATCCGCAATGCATCGGACACTTCGCCGCCGTAGACCTCACCAAACAGTTACTACAAAAATCAGATTTGTTAATTAGTATCGGGGTGCGTTTCCGCGGAAATGAAACCTCTAACTGGAAGGTATCGGTACCAGAGGAGCATATCTCTATTGATGCGGAATGGAACGCAATGAACCGGAATTACCCAGCTTCGCATGGGCTGGTAGGAGATGCGAAGTTGATCTTGCAATCTATGATTCGAGAACTCGCTCATGACTCCGTGACTCCTGACCCGGCCTATCTTGATGAAGTTCAAACGGTGCGCAATGAGTTGCGAGTACAATTAAGGAAGACATTAGGGCCATATGAGCAATTTTTGGATGGTATGCGAAGAATATTGCCGCGTGATGCTATTTTAGTTCGGGATGTTACAGTCCAAGCGAATGTTTGGGGCAGCCGATTGTTTGAAGTTTATGAGCCAAGGACCTCGATTCATGCTTCAGGCGGCGGGATCGGACAGGGACTGCCGACGGCTATCGGAGCACAAGTGGGACGAAAAGACCGCGTGGTTGCTTTAATGGCAGGGGATGGCGGATTCATGGTCAATGTCGGAGAAATGGCGACAGCGGCCCAAGAAAATCTTCCGATTATTATTGTGTTATTCGATGATGCAGGATATGGCGTGTTACGAAATATTCAAGATGCAGCCTATGGCCGTCAGGTTGCTGTTGATTTGCTAAGTCCTGACTTTGTTCAGTTAAGCCAATCCATGGGGTTTGAAGCGGCGCGAATTGGCACGCCGGAGGAATTTGTAATAGAGCTGGAAAAGGCAGTGGCCAGACGGAAGCCATCCATGATCGTCGTCGATATGAAAGAAGTGGGCCCCATGGCGAAGCCGTTTGGAGGACCTCCGGGAGCAGCGGACGCATTTAAACCGAAAAAATTATAATGGAGGTTTTGGGCATGATCTCGACATACCCTTTTGTGTCAGGGAAGTATCTTATTAATGGTGAATGGATTCAGGCTGACCATGTTACGGGTGTTAAGAATCCTGCCAATATAGTAGAAGTCGTAGGGGAGGTTGCCTTATCCTCAAAAGAAGCAGTAGCGCAAGCGGTAGAATCAGCAAGCTTGGCTTTTTCCAGCTGGTCGAGGACAAACACCGAAGAGCGGGCAAACCGAATGGTAGAGGCCGCTAATCTTCTTAAACCGATCATTGAGGAGAATGTATCGCTTTTTGTCCGTGAAAATGGAAAAACGCTAGTGGAAGCCAAAAAGGAATTGCTGCGTTCCATAGATGTAATGCACCATTGTGCAGAGGCTCTGCTGAAATGGTGGCATCCTGAATCTCTTCCCGGAACGCAAAACGTTCAAATCCGGAAAAGACCGAGAGGGGTAACGGCGGTGATTTCCCCTTGGAACTCCCCTATGCTACTGACCTTTAAGAGGGTAATCCCTGCTGTGCTTGCAGGAAATACAGTAGTGGTAAAACCGGCTACTCATTGTCCGCTTACTGTCATGACCTGTTTGAAAGTCGTAGCTTCTTGCTTTCCGCCAGGCGTCATTAATATCGTACCGGGGTCTGGGGGAGTCGTAGGAGACTTACTTTGCAGTGATCCAAGGGTTAAGACCATCGCCTTTGTCGGAAGTACGGAAACCGGAAAACATATCATGCGGACGGCATCGAGTACAGTTAAGAAGCTGTATATGGAGCTAGGGGGTAACGACCCTGCTTTGATTTTTGAGGATGCAAGCTTAAACGAACAAGCTATACAACGACTTCGCTTCGGGATCTTGAGGGCAGCTGGGCAGGTTTGTTCCGCTATTAAACGGATTTATGTTCATGAATCAAGATATGATGAATTAGTCCAGAAGCTAACGAAAGAGTTTCATCGGGTTGTTGTCGGAAACGGCATTCATCCGGATGCTACGATGGGCCCGTTGAACAATCAAGCGCAATTTGACTTTGTGAACAGTTTGATCGACCGTACCCAAAAGTCCGGAGCGCAGGTGATAACAGCAGGACAAATCATGGATCCAGAAACGTGGGATAAGGGCTATTTCATGCAACCCTCCATCGTTACAGGAGTGGAGCAGAACAGTGAAATTGTTAGGGCTGAGCAGTTTGGCCCAGTGATTCCTATTTTGAAATTTACAAGCGAGGAAGAAGCGATACAGTTGGCGAATGATACGGAATTTGGACTCCGAGCATCGATTTGGACAGAAAATGAAGGAAAGGTAGCGGAATATGCTGACCGATTGGAAGCAGGGGCGGTCTTTCACAATAATCATACCGTATTCCAGGATATTCACCTGGATTTTCCGGGCCTGAAAGAAAGTGGGTTATCGCGTGAAACGAGACATTGCGGTTTGGAGTACTTTACCGATTCTTACGGTCTAGCTGACTGAGAGAGGGGATTGTTTGATGAAAATAGGACTGATAGGCTGCGGGAATATCGGAAAATTCCTTCTTCATTCTTTGAATAACGAAAATTTTCTTCCGGATGGCAGGATAACAGCTGTTTATAGTGCCAAAAAAGAAACGGCTGCCCTCATCTCCAGGGAGTACCAGATAGATTCCTATACTGATTTCGAAGCCTTCCTGCATTCGGATTTGGATCTAATCATCGAAGCGGCTACCATTCAGGTGGTTCAGGATTACGCCCGAGCGATCCTCGAAAGCGGCAAGGATATGCTGATCATTAGTGTCGGAGCATTAGCTGATAGAATTTTGCATGATGATTTAAGAGAATTGTGCCGGATGAAAGGTACGAAAGTTTATCTGCCTTCAGGGGCTATTGGTGGATTGGATGTCTTAAAAGCGGCGATGTCGATTGGTCAGCTAGACTCGGTATCGATTACGACAAGAAAGCCGCCGAAGGCTCTCTCTCAAGACACTATGGATGCGGAGAGTATTATATTTGAAGGCTCTGCGGCGGAGGCCATTCAATTGTTCCCACAAAACATCAATGTATCTATAATTTTATCTCTAGCGGGACTGGGACCTGAAAGAACCAGCGTAAAAATCATCGCTGATCCTAAAGTAGATAAAAATACACATTCTATCGAAGCGAAAGGTACATTTGGGAAGCTCACTCTGAATGTGGAAAATGATCCGATGCCTAATAATCCGAAAACAAGCTATTTGGCGGCATTGAGTGTATTATCCACTTTAAAGAATAGAGATGAGATGATTCGAGTCGGATAAAGCATCATATATAGATGTTGAAACCCCTTTCATTTCATAGTTTAATAGAAACAATATCTGATTTTCGAAAAGTATAGAAAAGTTAGGGGGCCATTATGTTAAAAGGTCAGATGCGCTGGATTTACATTGCAGTTCCTATATTCTTTTTCTGGTTTTTCGGGCAAATCGATAAACTAGGGATCTCCGTCATTCAGACTGATCCGCAATTTCTTCAAGACTTAGGCCTCACAGGAGAGGATAAGAACGCCAAACTTGGCCTTTTAACGCTAACTTTTACAGTGGCTTATGCTTTTTCCAACCTCTTCTGGGGGGTTATTATTGATAAGCTCGGAGCGCGCAAAACGGCAGTCATGGGCCTCTGCGTATGGACCATGACGATGATTATGGGAGGGCTTTCATCTTCCTATGAGATGTTTTTAGTTAGCCGTGTCATTTTAGGTATCGGTGAAGGAATGATGATTCCCGTTTCGGGAAAATTCATTTCGAACTGGTTTCATCAGCGGGAGCTAGGCAGAGCTCAGGCTACTTGGCTTACAGGAAACTATTTAGGACCGGCCATTGGAGCTGTCATGCTTTCTGTTATCATTGCAACGCTACATTGGCAGGCAGCTTTCTATATTCTTGCCGCATTTAACTTCTTCATGATTATCCCGATGTTCCTATTCCTGACTCGAGATAAGCCAGAGCAACATCCGGGAATTAGCAAAGACGAGCTTGCCCACATTCGCTTTACGGATCCTTCTGCACCTACACAAGTGAAGCAGAGCTTCACACAAGACTATCGCTACTGGATTGTCTGGTTTGGAATGCTGATGTCTTCGTTCTTATTCTTTGGTCTGAGTATCTGGTTGCCAACCTATCTTGTGCAGGGCAAGGGGTTTGCTCGTGAGGCCATGACCGGAATAACCTCCTTATCTTGGCTGTTTGCCATGGGCTTTGTTATCCTTTGCGGCTATTTTGCAGATAAATGGAAGAGACCAGGATTGCTTGCCACTCTTTTGTTTGGATTATGTGCCATATTGTTAACAACGGCTATTAATGCGGGAAGTCCGCTGGTTGCTGGTTTGTGTCTGGGACTCGCAATGGGGACACAAGGTGGCGTGTTTCATCTGAGCAATCTGTTTATTGTCAAATATTCGACGAGGGAGACGGCAGGAAGAGCAGCTGGTTTAATGGGCTTCACCAATATCCTTGGCGGATTCTCCAGTTATATTATGGGGTGGATGAGAGATTCTTTTCAAGGCGATTTTGGTCCGTCAATCATGATGCTAATTGTAGCTGCCTTGTTAGGTTTGATAGCATACCTGTTCACACTGAAGAAAGAGGCGGAGGAAGCACGTTCCTTTAAGTCTGGAGTCTCGATGGCGCATGATCGTACGGCATAGATAACGGAAAGGGGTAAAAAGATGAATAAGACGCAACTGCCTTTAAATGAAAGAACTCGCGAGAGTGTACTGGACCATATCAATGAAACGACTCAGCCTGAAGAGGGGAAGATCCCTGCTTACATTTTAAGTGATCCTACCATTTATAAGCTGGAGCATGAAAAGATCTTCCTGAAGACGTGGGTATTCATTGGCCATGAATCAGAGGTTCCCAACAATGGAGATTAC
>JBEQAI010000162.1:0-7786 GCA_041640415.1 Ammoniphilus sp.
ACTATTTCCTTCATTTAACCTAAAAGATGTGGATAAATCCATCGAATGTTCCCAGAATGTTCACAATAAGGAGCAGGGAACCGGCCTGTCGCTGTGGAAGTTAAGTCAGAGTAAACATAATTTCTGAAGTCGATAGAAATAGGATGCATGATAGATTTTAGGGGAGTGGGGAGCCATGAAGCTACCGATTGAGAGGATTGGGGGAAAAATCAGAAGTCTTCGCAAGAAACAAGCACAGACTCTAGAAGACTTGTCACAAAGTACAGGATTGTCTAAGGGGTTGCTCAGTCAAGTAGAGAGGGGCATTTCGCAGCCTTCTCTAGAGACGCTGTGGAAAATCACGAGAGCATTAGATACTTCCATTGTACATTTTTTTGAAGATGTAGCGCACACCCAGGTACACGTTGTTCGTAAAGAAGAGAAAAACCGGATCATCTTTCCAGGCTCGACAGGTACATGTTATGTGCTCGGACATACGGATAGCAGTCGATTGAGAATGCTCGAGATCGTTCTTCAACCGGGTGAAACCATGAGGGATCAGTTCCTTGACCGAGAAGGTGAGCAATGCTTGGTTGTTTCTAGAGGGGAAATTGTGATTTCTGTTGGAGAGGAAGAGTTCGTGTTAGGTGAAGGGGATAGCTTGTTTTTTGATAGTGCCTTAGCCCATGAAGCCATAAACCAAGGGTCTGTACCGGCTGTTTACATTTGGTCCGTTACCCCTTCGAAGTATACGTAATTGCTAACGAGAAGGTCTTGTGTCTATTCAGATGCAAGACCTTATTATATAGGAATGTGTTCCATGTGGTAATGCAGTCTATCCGAGGCGAAAAAATATGATAAAATGAATTTTGTATCATTTGGAAATACTTCTGGTGAAAGGAGGGAACCCGTTTGCTTATAGAAGAAACGAAGACCTTGAATGGAAACCGTTTAGTGCAAGATTATGTTTCCGCCTTTTCGAATGTGCAAGACTTCTTTGAGTATCATCCAGATCTTCCGGAGTCATGGATGAATAGAAGGAGATGGTTGCTCGAGCACCCTCTTCCCCACCGTGCAGAGTTAGTGGAGGGGCTGCGGCATTACAATCGTTTGCTTCAGAATCATGATGCAGCGATGAAAAATATAGAAAAACTAGCGAATCACAATACCTTTGCCGTAGTTGGAGGACAGCAAGCGGGTATTCTAACGGGACCACTCTACGTCATTTATAAAGCCATCACACTGATTAAACTCGCTGAGAGCCTTGAGGAAAAAACAGGGGAAGCGGTTGTGCCTGTTTTCTGGATCGCCAGTGAGGATCATGATTATGATGAAGTTAACCATATTTACGCTCAGACATGGGATGGTCAGGTCGAAAAGCTTCAACTTTCGTTTGAGCCGCCGGGAAAATATTCGATCTCTCACCTGCCAGTGAATGAGAGCCGTGTTGAGGAGTTCATCCAGACGGTTTTTTCGCGGTTGCCGGATAGCATGCATCTGCCTGCACTCAAGGAGAAAGTGCTTGAAATGTCCCGATCGACAACCACACTAAACGAGTTTTTTGCTCGTCTTTTAGTATGGATGTTTGGGGAATACGGCCTCATTCTAGTAGATTCTGCGGATCCATTCCTTCGGTCATTGGAACAGCCGGTATTTTCCTCCTTTATCCAGAATGACTTTAGTCAGGAGTTGCTTCTTGCTCAGAGGACCCTGATAGAAAAGGGGTACCACGCACAGGTGGATATTAAGGAGGAACATGCTCATTTCTTTATCTACGAAGATGGGAAACGTCAGTTAGTCTATAGGAAAGATGGGCACTTTCAGACCAAGGATGGAGAAAGGAAGTTTTCAGCACAGGAACTCATGCAGCTATTAGAGAATGATCCCTGCTCCTTTAGCGCAAATGTAGTCAGCCGCCCCCTCATGCAGGAGTATGTTTTCCCTGTGCTGGCTTTTGTTGGAGGACCAGGAGAAATTGCCTATTGGGCTCAGCTGAAACCCGTTTTTGAGCGATTAGGGATGCAGATGCCGATTGTCTTGCCGCGCCTTTCTTTTACCATTATGGAGCGGGATGTGCATAAATATATGCAGTCTTTTCAGGTAAGCTTTGAAGACGTATATACCAACTGGGCCGAGCGAAGAAAAGCCTGGATGGCTGAGCAATCAACTCTTGCGTGGGAATCCCAATTTTTTCAAGTCAAAAAAGAGCTTGGTGAGATCTATCTTCCTTTTATCCAGCAATTGTCGAATGCAGAGCCTGGCGTGCGAAACGTGAGTGAATCCAATTGGAACAGAATCTTGATGCAGGTAGATTATCTCGAGAAAAAGACAGCTCAAGCAATAGAAGCCCGCCACCAAGCAGGATTAAAGCAATGGGAACATATACGCGTTTGTCTTTTTCCCTTGGAGAAACCGCAAGAAAGAGTTTATAATATTTTTGGTTATCTTAATAAATATGGTGAGCGTTTGATTGGTAAGCTTATGGAGCAGGCTTTTGATCCTTTGCCAGCTAATAAACATTTTATTATATACATATAATTCATTCCTAAGGAGGAATAGCTAATGGCAGCAACTAAAGAAAGTATTGTAGCAGATATGTCACTCGCCCCAAACGGGCATTTGAAAATTGATTGGGTACAGGCCCATATGCCGGTGTTGAATCGGATCCGCGAGAAGTTCGAGCAGGAAAAACCTTTTGCTGGTTTGAAGGTAGCCATTTCTTTGCACTTGGAAGCGAAAACGGCCTACTTGGCTAAAGTGGTGCAAGCGGGTGGAGCGGAAGTAACCATTACAGGAAGCAATCCTTTGTCCACTCAGGATGATGTTTGCGCTGCATTAGTGGAAGATGGCATCCAGGTGTTTGCCAAATATAACCCCTCTCCTGAGGAGTATAAGTCCCACCTCATCAAAACGCTGGAAACGAAACCAGACCTCATTATCGACGATGGCGGAGATCTTGTCACCATTCTGCATAGTGAAAGACAGGATCTTGTCAAACAGGTGAGAGGCGGTGCGGAAGAAACGACGACCGGAATTTTGAGATTAAAGGCCCTGGAGAAATCAGGAGAACTGAAGTTTCCCATGGTTGCCGTTAACGACGCTTTTTGTAAGTACCTGTTTGACAATCGCTATGGTACTGGACAGTCGGTTTGGGATGGGATCAATCGCACGACCAACCTAGTGGTAGCTGGAAAAACGGTTGTGGTCGTTGGATATGGATGGTGCGGACGAGGGGTTGCGCTTCGGGCCAAAGGACTAGGCGCTAAGGTTGTGGTAACGGAGATCGATTCCATCAAAGCGGTAGAAGCTTATATGGATGGATTTGAAGTGATGCCAATGGCCGAAGCGGCGAAAGTCGGAGACTATTTCGTAACGGTAACAGGCAACAGAGATGTGATTCGAGGAGAGCATATGCAAGTGATGAAGGATGGCGCGATCCTGTCGAATGCCGGACATTTTGATGTGGAGATCAACAAGCCTGAACTCGAGGCGCTATCAGTGTCAAAGCGAACCGTGAGAAAAGATATTGAAGAATATCAACTAAAGGATGGACGCAAGATTTATTTGCTGGCGGAAGGGCGCTTAGTCAACCTAGCAGCTGGGGATGGTCATCCTGCTGAAATTATGGATATGACTTTTGCTCTACAGGCAGTTTCCTTAGCTTATGTTAATGAAAATTATGAGCAGCTAGGCAAGCACGTGGTCAATGTTCCTTACGAATTGGATGAAAAAGTAGCGCAATATAAGCTGGAGGCCCTGGGCATCCAAATTGATCACCTCACTCAAGCGCAAAAAGACTATTTGGATAGTTGGGCGGAAGAATAAATAAATATAGCTTAAAAAAATCCTGCTTCTTTGCAGGATTTTTTTATTGGGCTCGCGAATAGGTAATCACAGTGGTGGAAAGTGGTATAAAGTGGGGGATCTGTGGGGTAAAGTGGGGTGAATAAGCATGTTCATGGGTGAATACCAGCACAGCATCGATGAAAAAGGCAGATTGACCATTCCTGCGAAGTTTCGTGAGGAGCTGGGAGAAAAATTCGTGATGACCCGTGGATTGGATAAGTGCTTATTCGTCTATGCAATGGAAGACTGGAAGCAGCTAGAAGCCAAGCTTAAGACGCTGCCGTTTACTCGCTCAGATGCCCGAGCTTTTACGCGATTTTTCTTTTCTGGTGCCACAGAATGCGAATTGGACAAGCAGGGAAGGGTAAATATACCAGGATCTCTGCGGAATCATGCCCAATTGGATAAGGATTGTGTGATCCTTGGCGTTTCCAATCGAGTAGAAATATGGAGCCGTACACTGTGGGAAACCTATTTTGAGGAGTCTGCAGAATCCTTCAATGAGCTGGCAGAAAAAATTGTAGACTTTGATTTGTAGATGAGGTGATGTTATGTTCCACCATGTCACGGTGCTGAAAGAAGAGGCAGTGGCTGGGCTTCAAGTCAAGCCCAATGGAGTATATGTAGACTGTACGTTAGGAGGAGCGGGTCATAGCGAAAAAATTGCGGCACAATTGTCAAATGAAGGAAGACTCATTGCGATTGACCAAGATGATTGGGCCTTGGATAATGCTAAGATTCGCCTGCAGCCCTATGAAGATAAGGTTATTTTAGTGAAAAGCAACTTCCGTCGAATTGGTCAGGTTGTCCGAGACCAGGGATTCGATCAAGTGGACGGAGTACTGTTCGATTTAGGAGTATCCTCACCTCAGCTTGATGAGGGAGATCGAGGGTTCAGTTATCATGCGGACGCTCCGCTGGATATGCGGATGGATACGGCCCAAGAGCTTTCAGCGAGGGATATAATCAATACCTGGGATGCTAGGGAGCTGGCTCATATTATTTTCCAATACGGAGAAGAAAAATTCTCTAGGCAGATCGCTAGGGAAATTGTGAAGGCTAGAGAATCCGGCCCTATTGAAACGACGGGGGAGCTCGTAGAGTTGATCAAAAAGGGAATCCCCGCTGCCGCTCGAAGAACCGGCGGACATCCTGCCAAGAGAACGTTTCAGGCCATTCGGATTGCTGTCAATGACGAGCTGAATGCGTTTAAGGAGGCTCTTCATGAGTCCATTCGCATTCTTCGGCCGGGAGGGCGCGTGAGCGTCATCACCTTTCATTCCCTAGAAGACCGCATTTGTAAGCAGGTTTTCCAGGAATATAGCGGAGGATGCACGTGTCCCCCAGACTTCCCTCAATGCGCATGCGGGAACACCCCTACGATTCGAATAGAAAATCGCAAGCCCATCCTTCCTGGAGAACAAGAACTAGCAGAAAACAACCGTTCACGGTCAGCTAAGCTGCGAGTAGCAGAAAAATTATAGAAGACATTAATCAGACAAAGGAGGATCAACTTGAGCAGAAACCAATACGGAAATTTAGCTGTCCAGATCAATCAGGAAAGAGAACAGCGTAGGGTTAATCCACCTCGGCAGGCGGTAAAAGTATCGGTAAGGTACAGTATTCCTTTAGAGGAAAAGCTTCTCTATTTGTTGAGTGTCATTGTGATTGTCTGTATCTCTGGCTTCATCCTTTCACGTT
This sequence comes from Ammoniphilus sp., assembly GCA_041640415.1. Taxonomy (GTDB): domain Bacteria; phylum Bacillota; class Bacilli; order Aneurinibacillales; family RAOX-1; genus YIM-78166. The sequence continues at coordinate 5,527 of JBEQAI010000162.1, forward strand.
ATGCGCTCATCTCGCAATATAATTACGAGATAGAAAATACGAAAGAAGCCATTATACAAACGCAAGAGCAAAATACCAGCATGAAACTGAAGGTGGATGAACTAAGCAAAAGAGAACGAATTTTGCAGATCGCTCAAAATGAGCTTGGCATGACCATGAAAAATAGTACCGTGCGCGTTTTATCCCACTAACGAAATAAGCGGGAGGGGAGAACCATGACAGAAAGAAGGATTAAGCTGCGCACAATGTTTCTAGGAGGAATTTTTACTTTCCTCTTTTTTGTGTTAATGTTCCGCTTATTCTACATCCAGACGGTCAATGCAGACCTTTGGGTGCAGAGCGCGCAGGCGCAATGGGAACGAAATGACACGCTGCATCCGAAGAGGGGGACCATTTATGATCGCAATGGAGAAGTATTGGCTTTTACGTCCAAAGCCTACACCGTTATTGCCAAATTAAAGCCCTGGGATAAGTCAGATACCCACTACGTTACCAATGCCTTGGAGACGGCACAAAAACTGGCTCCTATTTTAGGAATGTCGGCAGAAAGAGTAACAAGGCTGATAGAAGACAGTCGTGAGGCGGGAAGAACGCAAGTCGAACTTCGACCTGGCGGGTGGAAAATTGACGAAGATAAGGCCAAGCTTGTACTTGAGCTAAATCTGCCTGGAATCATTCTCTACCCTGAGAGTAAACGATACTATCCCAACGATGCCTTCGCTTCTCATGTCATTGGCTACACCGATCTGGATGGGCAAGCGATTATGGGAATTGAAAAACTCTTTAATGAACAGCTTCAAGGACAAGAAGGATCTTATAAAGTGCTTAAGGACAGAAAAGGGTTCAAGCTGCCCGATGGGATGGAAAGCTTTAAGCCTGTCCAGAACGGAAATAATATTTACTTGACCATCGATTACCAGATTCAAAATTATGTCGAAGACGCCTTAAATAAAATATCACAGCAATATAAATCAAAGGGGATTTCGGTCATTGTGGCGGACCCTAAAAGCGGAGAAATCCTGGCCATGGCCAACCGTCCTCAGTTCAATCCTAATCAGTACCAAAATATTACCAACTGGACGAATTTTGCCATTACCAGCACGTTCGAGCCTGGTTCCACCTTCAAGATTGTGACTCTTGCTGCAGCTATTGAAGAAGGGGTATATCGAAACGATGAGACGTATTTATCCGGAACCTATAGGAAAATCCCAGGCCCTCCTATTCGCGACCATAATGCGGGTAAAGGTTGGGGAACGATCAGCTTCCAAAGGGGCGTACAAGAGTCCTCTAACGTATTGTTTGCTATTCTAGGTTATGAGCGCCTAGGGAAAGATAAATTTTATGATTACCTGGAGAAGTTCGGTTTTGGCCAACGAACTGGTATCGGCCTGCCAGGTGAGTCCGCGGCCGTGCTGAAGGATAAGAGCAGGCTGTATCCGCGGGACGTCGCTTCAATGACCTTTGGACAGGGGGTTGTTGTAACCTCCATTCAGCAGGTTGCCGCCGTTTCTGCCATTGCGAATGGAGGAGAATTACTGAAGCCTTATATTATTAAAGAAATTCGAGACTCCCATACGGGTCAAGTTTTGCAGAAGCATGACAGAGAAGTTGTCCGGCGAGTCGTCTCAGAAAAGACGGCTCAAGAAGTGCGAGATATTCTAGAAACCGCCGTAACGGATGGAACGGGAAAATACTATTACCTAGAGGGCTACCACGTTGCAGGAAAGACTGGGACAGCCCAGGTAGTTGGACAGGACGGAAGCTATAAGGCCAACCGGTATATTTATTCCTTTATCGGATTCGCACCTAAGGATGATCCTAAGTTTCTCGTTTATGTAGTCGTAGACCAGCCGGAAATCCCTAATCCCAATTTTGGGGGCCGCGATGTTGCCTCCCCTATCTTCAGACATGTCATGCAAAACAGCTTGCAATATATGAAGGTTTCCCCAGATCTAAACTCGCAGCCAGTCAGCGTGGGCAAGGCTAGATCCTTGACTGTACCGCACTTAATCGGGCAAACCCCAGCTGCGGCCAAGGACCTGTTGGCAGAAAGCTCATTAAAAGGAAAGGTATTAGGCACAGGCTCTAAAATCGTGAAGCAATATCCAGCTGCTAGGGCAGGCATCATGCCTGAGAGTACGGTCTATCTTCTAACTGACGTGTTAGAAGAAATTCCGGTACCCGATTTTACGGGGATGACTCTTCGAGAGGTACTCGAGCTATGCAATTTCCTTGGAATCAAGATCGAGCCTAAAGGGCG
>JBEQAI010000163.1:0-7770 GCA_041640415.1 Ammoniphilus sp.
GGCGGAATGAATTGGATAGGCAAGTTTGCCGCAGTTTCCTCATTGCTGTATATCAATTGCTGAAGGACAGCGAAGAACTTGGTTTGATCCAGTGCGATTCCGGTTAGATGCTCAACAATAGCCCCAGTGCTATCGATATAGGCACTTTGTTCCTTTACTTTGATCTGTTCATTAATCTGATTCCCAATCCTAAGAACAGCCTTCTCATTCAGGATAGGAATTCCCATTGCGGGAAGGATGAGTTCTGAGATCCGATATGTAAAGGTTTGGTCAAGGTAGTATAGGACGATCTTATCCGCCGATTCTTCACTGATTCCAGTCAGATCTTGAATCTTAATGTTATCAGCATATCCCACTGAAGGCATCATACACAGCAAGCAGGCAAAGAAAATCCGAAAAGCTCTCCTTGGCGACATGGGTACAGTCTCCCTTCGGTTCAATAATCCTATTGTCCCTTACGTGAAACTGATTATCCTGTTAAGCTCTGGAAACAAGAAGGAGATAAAAAATACACCCCTTCCCCCAAATAAAGGTCATGGGCGAATGCGTTGCTTGCGTTTAGCTAATCTCTCTTTAGCAATTTCATAAGGAGAATCGATTCGGATAATATCAAACAAGGGCATACCCTTAGGTATATGTTCCTTTAAATCATAAAATAAAGAAGGGTTTTCTGTCTTTAGAATCGTAATGAACTCAATCATGGGAGGAATCACATTCTTTGGCAATCTTCTATTTACGCCTTTTAAGAAGGTCAGCATTTTGTGATGATTGGTTTCGGGTGAATCGACTAATGCTTCAAACTCTTCGATTAATTCGATTAGATCAACCATAGTCAGCTCCTTTAAGCAAACTTGTCTTTCTTACATTGTATCAAAACGGAAGAAAACAGCAAACGAGTTTCAGATTATGGGTATACTAATAGATGAATGATGAACAAATTATTAGAATAATACTATTTTTGATGTAAACGTTCACAAAACCGTTAATGAATCGTCAAACATTTGTACATTTTGTCCTTTTTGTCTTAAAATAAGTAAGGATTCTATCGCAACACATATGAGGTGTTATTCATAATGGGAAAAAAACTAGTAATATTGGGCGGCGGGTATGGAGGGATGAGACTTATCCAAGGTCTCTTACCTAAAGTTCGCGATGACCACGAAATTATCTTAATTGACCGGCTACCGTATCATACCTTTAAAGTAGAGTATTATGCATTAGCCGCTGGAACTGAGTCTTTGGCCGAGCTAACGCATCCGTTTCCTGATGACCCAAGATTGACCAAGCTCTATGGAGAGGCAACTTCTATTGACTTGGCAAACAAACGTATTGAAATGCGCGACAATGACCCTGTTGAATTTGATGAACTAGTCATAGCAGCTGGCTGTGTGGATGATTTTCAAAATGTGGACGGTGCTGAAGAAAATGCCTTTAGCATTCAAACGATCAAAAAGTCACAAATTGCCTCACAAAGATTGACAACCTTAGACCCCTATGAAAGAGTTATGATCATTGGGGGCGGGTTAAGTGGCGTTGAGCTTGCTGCAGAACTTCGCCAATCTCGCGCAGACTTAAATATTTCCATCGTTAATCGCGGTAAAGGATTATTGAGCCCTTTTCCTCAAAAGACTCAAGATTATGTGACGCAGTGGTTCCAGGAGCATGACGTAAACCTGATTAATCACATTCAGTTAAGTGAATTGTATCCAGATCATGCCATTCACGCAGAAGGAACACTCGAATACGATGCTGTAGTTTGGACGGCTGGCATTAAACCAGCACCGATTACGGATGGGATTCCAGGAGAACGTGACCACCAGAATCGCTTTGTTGTAAATGAGGATTATTCGGTTCCTATGCATCCTGATATTTACATCATTGGGGATTGCGCATCGGCTAACTTTGCACCTAGTGCCTATCTTGCTGAAATGATGGCGGATCGACTAAGAGATATTCTGCTTAGTAAGTGGAAGGGCCAGACCATTCAGTTGCCTCCACTAAAGCTAAAGGCTGTTTTTGGATCGCTAGGGAAGAGAGAGGGATTTGCTGTGATAGGGGATACCCCGCTTCATGGTAGAGTTCCTCGAATACTGAAATCCGGCGTTCTTTGGCTCTATAAACGACATCTCGGATAAGAGGAGACCATCTGGTCTCCTCTTTTCTGTTCTTAGGAAAAGCCCTTGCTGAATAGAATGTGGTAACAACCAACTTTCGAATGTAGGTGAGCGGCAATGTCAGAAAGACGAGGTGGGTTTTGGCTAAGACTGGCAGCCGGAATTGTGGATGGAATTTTGCTTGGACTCTTTTGCGCAGCCCTTACTTTCGGTATGGACAAAAGTACAGCCAGTGCCACAGAAACAGTAGTCAATTTAATTTATGCCACATTCGTTCCCTTGATCTGGGGGGGCTATACCATTGGTAAACGTTTATTGAACATTCGCATTTGCCGATCGGATAGCCTGCCTCTCTCCTTGGGTACGATGCTACTTAGGGAGGTATTCGGCAAAATGCTCCTGGCATTAATAACCTTTGGAATAACACTGGTAGTCAGTGCCTTCATGGTTGCGCTCCGTGAGGATAAAAGAGCCATTCACGATCTGATATCGGGGACTTACGTGTCAAGAGATTAATAAAAATTTCGAACGAAGGGAAAAGGGAAAAAGCGCCAATGTTTACATGGCGCTTTTTTCATGGAGAAATTGGACAAAGGTAGAAATGACGGACTGGTTTCGTTGATCCTCCATAAAGGAGCAATAAAACCTTCTGGAGATCGAAAACTCCGGAATATTCACTATTTTGACTCCACCTAACCGAACCGCTTTTTTTGCAGCTAAAGCAGAAACAGCTGAGATTCCAAGGCCAGCTTCTACAGCAGCAATAACAGCTTCTGTGCTTTCAACTTGTCCAGAAATGGAAATGCGATTGACATCAATACCTGCATTGATTAGGCAAGACTCTAAGGTCCTGCGCGTATCGGAATCTGGCTCTCTCATAATCCAGTCGGTCTCAGCGAGCATATCCAGCTTTTCAATGGTCGTTGGCCAGTCATAGTCAATGGGAATGATGATACGCATCTGATCTTCGGCTAAGGGAAAAGACACAACCCCTTCTGTAGCCATCGGCTCTCCCGTAATTGCAATATCAACCGTCCGATCTCTTAACCAACGAATGACCTCATTGGTTCCAGAGATCCTCAACTGCAATTTCACATCGGGGTAGATACTTCGGTATAGCTTCAATAAAGGGGGGAGCAAATATTCGGATGGGATCGTGCTCGCACCCAGCGTTAATCTCCCTTTAACCTTCGTACCCCAAACCTCTTCCTCTACTCTTTCCCACTGGGAGAGAATTTGTATAGAGGCCTCATAAACCGTTCTTCCGTGGCTTGTGAGCTGTACGCCATCCGCTTCTTTTGAGAGAAGACGCGTCTTCATGTACTCCTCTAGTGCTTGAATACGCTGGGTTATGGCCGGCTGAGAAACGTTCAGATGTCTAGCTGCTTCCTTGAAGCTGCCGGTTTGTACCACCTTCACGAGTGCCTTGAGGTGATTGAGATTCATCGCACATCATCCTTCTATCGAAAATTAAGAATAAATTCGTTCCAAAACGGCAAGATCAACATCCTGCGGAAGTCCGTCAAACACAATTTTACCTTTGGAGATGCCGATAATGCGAGTGGCATAGTGCTTAGCCAGCTCGACATCATGAAGATTAATGACCATGGTTATGTGTTCTTCTTTATTAATTGATTTTAGCAAATCCATCACACTTCTTGAAGTTAGAGGATCAAGACTGGCTATAGGCTCATCCCCTAGAATAAGCATAGGCTTTTGAACCAAGGCTCTAGCAATGGCCACCCTCTGCTTTTGCCCACCACTCAATTGATCCGCTCTTTGATGCATCACGTGCGTTAGGCCAACGCGATCTAAAGCCTCTTTTGCAAGCTCCAAGTCAGACGCCGAATACCAATGAAAGAACGCTCTCCAACCCGGCATATAGCCAAGCCTACCCACTAGGACATTGGTTAAAGCTGAGAGCCTTCCAATAAGGTTAAAAGACTGAAAGATCATACCTATCGAACGGCGATAATTCTTTAGTGCTTTTCCCCTCCACTTATTCACTTCCCGTCCTTGCCAGCGGATCACTCCGCCGGTGGGTTTAATCAATAAATTGAGGCAGCGAACCAAAGTCGATTTTCCTGCTCCGCTTAATCCTAGGATGACAACGAATTCACCCTCTTCTACCTTGAAGTTAAGGTTCTCTAACGTAGAAGTCAAGGCCTTTCTATATTTCATATGTAGATGATCTACCTCTAAAAGCATCAGATTACCCTCTTTCTTACGAAGGTTCCCAAATAATCAACCGCTATAACCAATAACATGATCACGAGGACCTCTGTCGCGACCGATTGATAATTAAAGATTTTAAAGTCAATAAATAGCATATTCCCTATTCCTCCCCCTCCGATAAACCCTAGGATGAGAGAAGCTCTTACCCCTACTTCCAATCGATAGAAATAATTCGAAAGGATATTAGGCACAATCTGCGGCAGAATTCCGTAGAGAATGACAAACAAGCGATTCGCTCCTACAGACTGAACGGCCTCTTGAGGACCTTCATCCGCCGCTTCAATCAGTTCCGAAATGAGTTTCCCCAGTACTCCGATATTGTGTATGGCAATAGCAATGACTGCAGGGAAAGGCCCGAGACCTAATGAAGGAACTAGAAGTAAGCCTAACACAATTTCCGGGACAGAGCGAAATAAGTTAAGCAGCCACCGCGTGCCATTGTAAACAACCAAGGATGGTGAAGTGTTATAGGCTGCTAAAAAGCTTAGAGGCAAAGCTACTAGTATTGCGAGGAAGGTCCCCATGATGGCAATTTGGAGGGTAATGACAGCTGCCTTTAATGCAGGTACCAGGACTGTCCAATCTGGCGGAAGCCACTTTTTTTGCAAAAATAGTAAGCTATTGTTTAGATCAAGAAATTTACTGAGATCAAATTCTGTTCCATAAGCACTCCAAATAATGATAATCGCTGACAAAATTGTCAGCGATCCTTTAGATAATTTATTCAATTGGCATCCTCCTACTTTAGTCGTCCGTCTTGCTCGGCCGCTTTGCGGATTGCCTCATAGTCAGAGTTTTGCGCTTTTACAAAGCCGGTGGCAGCAAAAGCATCTAAAATCTCTTGGTCTGTAACCTTCAAGAAAGCCTCTTGAATTTGGGCTATTGTATCGGCGTCAACATCTTTTACCGCCCAAGGATATTGGAATAGCTTGTCGGACTGCCAAATGACTTTGTAGGCGTTAGCGTCAATTTTACCCGTTTCCTTCAGCTTATCAAAGATGGCACTGTCAATGGCACCCGCAACTACTTGCTTATTCTCAACAGCTAATGCCGTAGCGTCATGACCACCTGTAAAGATAACGTTCTTGAAATCGAAATCGTTATTGCTACGATACACTCCGCGTTCCTTGAGCTCCATGCTCGGGATTAATGAGCCAGAAGTAGAGTTAGGATCTCCGTATGCGAATGTTACCTCTGCCGGATTCTTTAACAGATCCTCCAAACTGTTATAAGGTGCATCCTTATGCGTGATGATATAAGCATAATAGAAAGGCTCCCCTTTGATTAATTGAGTCATGATAGCCTCAGCACCACTCTCGTGATGAGCTATAACATAAGTCAGCGGACCAAAGTAAGCCATATTCACTTTTCCAAAATTCATGGCCTCCACTACGCCATTATAGTCAGGATAGACATCGATTTTTACAGGTATTCCAAGCTCCGTCTCGAAATGCTTCCCTAGCTTATCAATGGCTTCCTGCATCTTTCCTTGATTTAACGATGGAATGACTCCAATGATCAAGGACTCCGTTTTCGCTGGATCTGTCGGTTCAGCCGCGCTTGCTGGCGGCTCTGCCGGCTTGGCTTCTTGCTGCCCACCGCCACAGGCTGACAGGAATAAAGTCAATAATAATAAGAAGACTCCTCTAATACTCCAATTGCTAAACATGTTAAGTTCCTCCTAGCCATCTATCTAAAATAATTTTATTTCTCATATATTCTAATTAGTTTTTCTGATTTTGTCTATAAATAAACTTTTTCAAAAATAAAAAAACAGACCGTTACAGGTCTGCTAGTTCTTGCTTCTTAAAAGGATTGTGAATGTCTACATGTCCGCTTAATGTTTGTTTCTTTTCTCCATTAATTAAGAGTTGCACTTGCTCTACTTCAGGGAATTGAAACATGGTCTTTAAAAGGGTTAACAGCATAAGTCTCTCGATACCGCTTCCTACAGCCTCTCCGGGTCCACTGAGGTTTAGCGTTAAAAAGCCGTCAGCTAGACTAGAATCGATAAGGCTCCAGCCCTCCCACAGTGAGACCGCATGATCTCCTTGCGGGCCTGATAAAGCCTGAAAGAGTGTTTCAAATTTCGTTTCGCTATTCCATGAAAGTTCGGCCTGGACTTCTACAACTTCTAAAGCCAATTCGTCGGTCATAAAGAGCTGAACCTGTGACTTCCCTTCTCCTATTGGTGGTGCTGATTGAACCGGCTGAATGTTTTCTTCGACCTTCTGTGGATCTTTTGGGGTTGCTGCTTGTTCTGAACCCGGTTGTGAACTGCACCCGCTCAACAAAGTTATGAAAACAACTAGGCTGAATAGAGAATAGGCACTTCTTTTCACTCTCACTCACCTCATTGATTAGACGTATAATATTCATTTATTGCTTTTCCTAAAGCCTGGGCAACTCTTGCCTGAAAAATGGGATCCAACATTTGAGCATTATCTTGGGCATTACTTAAAAAACCGATCTCGATTAGCGCTGATGGCATCATTGTGTGCTTTACAACGTAGAGCTCACCCTTTTTCGTTCCGCGATTAGGGAACTTTGTTGCTTCAACTAAATAGTTGTGAACCAGCTTAGCGAAGCTTTCACTCTGCGGCGTGTTATAGAAGGTTTCTGTCCCTCTAACGGTTGGCTTGTCCTTTACTGAATTAGCGTGGATGGACAAGAACAAGTCAGCTTGAATCGTATTGGCCAGCTGCACCCGCTCTTGCAAAGTAGGGTACGAATCATCCGTTCTGGTTTCCAGCACATGTATCCCTTTATATTGTGCCAGTTCTTCTTTCAGCAATTTGGCGAGGGTCAGCGTCAGATCCTTTTCCCAATTACCAGCTACTCCTCTTGCCCCTGGATCCTTACCGCCATGGCCTGCATCTAACACAATAAGAAAGCCTTCTTTTTTAGGTATAGGGGCAAAACTGACTTCCCAGGCTTCCCCTGCAGCTACAATGTCGTATTTCACCTTTTGTGACAGCTCTACAACCACTCGGACTGTTTGAGGATCTACAGAAAATTGACTAAATCGAATTTCTTTAATCAGCTCTTCAGGTTGGATAGCTTCCGGTTGCTGATCCTCTAACAGCGTATCAAGAGGCTGCTCGAGCAGTTCTCCGTTCTCCTGTCTTTCCCCTGTCAACCCTAACACAGCCACAGAATTGGCTTTCCTAATAACACCCATCCCTCCTGAAAAGCTTACCGTCTCCCTCATCCGTTCTCCGATAACCGTATTGGGCAAATCAATGACTAACCGATGCGGAGACTCCATTAAGAAATGTTGCGGCGGTAATTTGGTAATAGTAGTTTGGAGGATTATTCGCCCATTTTCTTCTGTAAGAGCTTCTAGCACATTCACTTGTTTAACTTTTTCAATAGAAATTTCCTTGCTGTTAACAAGAGCCAGGGCTGCAAATTCCTGCTC
>JBEQAI010000164.1:0-7759 GCA_041640415.1 Ammoniphilus sp.
GTTCCAGCAATGACCGATGTGGAGCCCGTCGGCGCGATCGCCATCAAATAGGCGTTGCGGACCCCATAGGCTTGCACTTGCCTCTTCAGCTCATCCCAATCCAGCCCATATTGCCATCCGGATAAACACCGCTTATCGAAATAAGCTCCTGTATGCCAATCGCTTCCTTCAAATCCAGGGTATGCTCCACGCTCCTTGGCTAATTCCATGCTCGCCTGAATGGCATAATAGGACCACTTGGCAAAATACTCATCCGCCCATCTTAAATGCTCATCGTCTTCCCAAGCGATTCCAAGCTGCGTCAGGGCATGATGATATCCCATGGCTCCTAAGCCGACCGCCCGATATTTCTTATTCGTGATTTCAGCCTCTTTCAACGGGTATTCATTCTGATCAATGACGGCATCCATGGCCCTGATCTGCGCAAAGACCACTTCCTTCAGTTCCTCATCCTTTAAGTTCCGGCTTATGACGGAGGACGATAAATTGCAGGTTACAAAATCTCCCGCTTTGACCTTCGTGATGATCACCTCATCCCCATCTGCCGTCTCAGCGCGGGTTTCTAGATACTCTCCTGCACTCATATTCTGCAGTATCTCTGTGCATAAGTTGGAAGAGCGAATCATCCCCAGGTGAGCATTCGGATTCAATCGATTCACCGTATCCCGATTCATGATAAACGGGGTCCCGGTTTCCAGTTGGGACGTCAGCATCAGCTTGACCAGCTCTTTGATTTTCACTTCCGTGCGCCTCAAGCTCTGATTGCGAATGCAGGCCTGGTATTTCTCTTCCCATTCTTCCCCCCACGTGTCCTCCAATCGAAAACCCATTAGCTGCTCAATTTCATGCGGACAAAACAGATACCAAAGCTGATCCATATCTTCTCCCGCTAAGCGCCAAAACAAATCCGGCACGCATAATCCCAGAAAAACGTCATGCGCTTTCGCCCGATCGTCCCCGCTATTCGTTTTCAGCTTCAGGAACTCCAGGAGATCTGCATGCCACATGTCCGTCCACACGCACACACTCCCACTTCGCTGGCCCAATTGGTCCACAGAGGTCGCGGTATCATTGGCCAAGCGAATCCAGGGTATGATTCCTCCGCTTGTATTTTTATGCCCTCGGATATCGGATCCTCTTCCCCTGACTTTTCCAAAATAAAGCCCCATACCCCCACCGTTTTTGGACACCTCAGCAAAATGGGATATGCTCGAGTAAATCCCTTTCAGGCTATCTTCCACGGTATCAATGAAGCAGCTGGATAACTGATGGTGTACCTTTCTAGCGCCACTCATCGTAGGAGTTGCAAAGGTAAACCGCAGCGTAGAAGATAGGTCATAGTAGTTTTTTGCCCACGCGATCTTATCTTCCTCATTTTTTTCGGATAAGGCCAGGTGCATGGCAATGCCCATAAACATTTCTTGCGGCAGCTCTAGGATTTCCCGATCATATCCCCTGATTACATAACGATCCAAAATCATCTTCAGCCCGCTATAAGTGAACAGGTAATCTCTTTCCGGGCGAATATAGCGACCCAACTCCTCGATCTCCTCGCGAGTATAGCCCTCGATAATATACGAGCCAACCCATCTTTTTTCTGTCAAATTCTGGATCAACTCAAAAAAATCGCCATATCCAAATGCGCTGTAGCCGCGATTCAAACTGGCTTCCTTGTAAGCATCGTAAGCGAGCAGCTTTCCTGCTACCTGCTGCCATTTCGGTTCGCTGATTGAAGTCAACTCCACCGCCGTCTGGATTAAGGTCTTCTGAATTTGCCTTGTAGACATGTGATCCTTGAGCTGAATTTGGACTTCTTTGACCAAACGCTCCGGCGTATAGCCTTCATTCTCCAGCCCCTTACACGCAAACTGGGCTACGATTTTAAGCTTTTCGATGTCCAAGGAATTTGCCGTTCCGTTTCGTTTGATAATCGTAATCATGAAATCCTCCTGATAATGATGATTTAGCTTTTAAACGCAAAAAAAGCACTTCTCCCCTAAAAAGGGAAGAAATGCTTCACTGCACGAGAATAAGCCCATGAAATGTCCATTTCAACACCTCCCTAGGCTCCCGTAGGTTCGTTGCGTTAAATGTGAAACAGGCAGGTCTCCTGACTTAAAGATCATCATTCTTATCCGCCTTCCCAATCCTGAGGGATCAGTGGCATTAGAGGATAAGAACTCCCTTATCACAGTGGCGGGTCCGTGTCGGATTTTCACCGAACTTCCCTTTTCATCCTTGAGTAATAGCAAGGAACCCATTCGCACAAGATATGTAATTCAAATGAACTTTACACCTATATATAGAATTTGTCAATATTTCAGCTTGTTGAAGCTGTTTTTCCTTTTCCCGACGGTTTAGAAATGTGAAGTGTCCCGGATTATAGTTCTTTGGGATAATAAAACTTAAGATGGACTCATCCGTACATCAACTTTCTACAAGATTTCGATATACCCTTCTGTTCCATGCACGCGAATTCGTTGCCCATCTTTTATCCGTTTGGTGGCCTTTTCCACCCCAACAACGGCTGGTAACCCATATTCACGTGCGATCACTGCGCCATGGGTCATCAATCCCCCCACTTCCGTAACTAGGCCTTTTATGGCTACAAACAAGGGTGTCCAGCTAGGGTCAGTGAAAGCAGTGATTAAGATATCTCCATCTTCTAGATTGGCGTCTTCTAGGGTTAAGATGACACGTGCTCGGCCCTCTACCACTCCGGAAGAAACCGCTAGACCTACAATCACCCCGGCTGGGAGATCTTCTCGTTTGTACTCACCTATCAGGATTTCACCATCAGACGTGATCACTCGTGGTGGTGTTAGTTTTTCAAATAATTTGTACTCATCTTTTCGCTTGCTGATGATTTGATAATCCAGTTTATATGTGCGCACGACTTCGAGAAGCTCTTCAAAAGTAAGATAGTATATATCTTCTTTTTCACGAATCACGCCCACTTGTAAGAGTCGTTCGGCTTCTTTCAGTAAAGCCTGCTTATACACAAAATAACGATTAACCATGCCGTATTTGGGATATTCCCTAAACCCGCTGAAATTCCGGATTCGCTCGATCATTCGTTTGGTTTCTTGGGCTTTTTGTTCCCCATCCGGTAATTGCCTCAATCGATCTAATAACTCTTGTTCTTTTTTCAAAGCTTCCTGGCGCCCTTGCTCCAATTTTCGATGGCTAGCCTTCGGCTCAAAGTTTTTGATATTACTCAGAATTATGGGGACAAGTGTAGTTGGTTTTTCGCTCCACCGAGGCTTAGTGATATCGATTTCTCCGGAACATCGCATTCCGTATTTGTTGAGATAAGCATAGATAGCGTCTTGGGTTTGTTGTCCACCCTCAAACCTAACCAGTTCATCCAAAAAGTGATCCTCTTTTACATGTTGTAAATAATCAATGACTTCTGGAAAAGGACGAATCACATCAGCAACATCCAAAAGTGCCAGCCCCATTTCCGAAGTAATATTATGGGGTACAGATTGAGACAGCGTATCTGCTGCGTTTTTTTCACCTAACCACTTGTTCATTTTTTCATTGATCCATGTTGAGGCATCCATAGCTGCCATAATCACACTCAAACTTTGGGGATCAAATAAAATCTTCTTTAACTGCTGGATATCTTCTAGAATAAAATCAAATAACTCTGACCCTGTTTTCGTTTGAATGCTTTGTTTTAACTCTGCTATCGATGTTTGACTAGTCTTAATCAATTCAGAAACGATGGTCGGATCAATTTCGATTTGTGCTGGCATATCCGCATTGCTTCTGCTGGAACTCGGTGCTTGTTCAACAATTGGTAACGAGTGTATAAAATCTCCTCGCTCTATAAGAGTCATGAGTGCGTCTTTGATGAGCGGATCAGACCCGCCCAGGGTATCTAATAACATTTTTCTACTAACAGATGAAGCCAGATGAGGTGTGATATCAACAAACAACCTTCCGCCAGCTTTACGCATGGGTGCAGGAGTCGTTAACAGGAAAAACGACAATCCCAGTGGTTTCATAGGATCGGTCATCATTTGTTGATGGCCGACAGAAACGTAAACGCGATTTTCTTGATCCCTCGCTTCAGGAATGGGGTATAAAGTCGTGATGGGCCGACTCTGGACCATATAAAAAGTATCATCAACCAAACACCATTCGATATCTTGGGGGCAACCAAAATAAGCTTCGATCTGTCTTCCGATGCGTGCCAGTTGTAAAATTTGTTCCTCCGTAAGAGTTGGAGTCTTTTGCTGGTCAGGATCGATTGGCAGTGTCTCTGTTCCGCCCTCTTTTCCTGCATAGCTTGCCAACTTTTTGGTAGAGATCGTCTTCTCCACTATTCTACCTTCCCGTACTTTATAATGATCCGCAGATACCAAGCCAGAGACCAGTGCTTCTCCAAGCCCCAAACTGGCCTCGATGGCTAGTAGCTTTCGGTTCGAAGTCATCGGATCAGCCGTAAATAAAATCCCTGAAGCCTGTGGGAGAACCATCCTTTGAACGACAACGGAGATAGAAACTCCGCTGTGGTCAAATCCATTTTGCATACGGTAGATGACCGCGCGATCCGTAAATAGGGAAGCCCAACATTTACTGATATGATGCAGGATTGCTTCTTTTCCGATGATATTTAAATAGGTGTCATGTTGACCCGCAAATGAGGCATGGGGTAAATCTTCAGCAGTCGCACTAGAACGTATGGCATAAGCTTGTTTATCGCCAAACGGACAGAGATAGTGAGTCACGGCTTTTACAACATCGGAAGGAACTTCTACTTCCACAATGAGTTGTCGAATCTTCCTGCTGATCTCAACAATTTGATCTCGATCCTCTACGTTAAGCATGCTTAATTGATCCAACCATGCTTGGAACGTATTGTTTTTTTCGATGGCTCTTTGATATCCCACTGTTGTAACACAAAATCCTTCTGGTACTTGTATCCCTGGAATGTTGGATAATTCTCCCAAATTAAACCCTTTTCCGCCAACAAGCAAAAGCTGCGTTTTTTCCATCTCCTGAAAACCGAGAACCAAAGCACTCATGTTATCCCTCCAACCATTCTCATTCAAGTTCTCTTGCATTTTAGCAGTAATAAGTTAGAATAAACAGTCTATTTTGACGTTTTTTTATATGCTATAATTAAATTAGGAAGAAGACGTATACTCACTATTGGTCTCCTTTTGAAATAAAAAAAGAAGCAATCGTTAGAATGCTTCCTTATCAAACTAGATGTTCCCTTGACCGCCACCACCGCCGGGAGGTAGGTTGGAGTCATCATAAGGACTCCTCTTACTATGTTCATCTCTTTTTTTGAGGCTTGGAGAATTTCCCAAGAACTTAAACAAAAAGTACCCGCCACCAATTAGAAAAGCAATACCAATAATCATATTGAGCATAGGGTTCACCTCAACTATTCTTTTGATAAATATCGTTACGAACGATTTGCATGAACAGACTTGGGTTATTCAATGGTTCAAACCCATATTGTGAGTATAAGGTATGTGCGTCATTCGTAGCCAGCATAAATCTACGAACCATTTGGAGTTCTGAATGCTCTACAATGACACGTATTAACCATTTAGATAATCCTTTCCCACGATACGGCTCTAAAATAAAAACATCCGCTAAATAAGCAAATGTAGCTAAATCAGAAATTACCCTTGCAAAGCCAATTTGCTTTGCGTATCCAGCTTGAGGATTACCCTCATAAACGCCAAAGCATAAAGAAGTATTCTCGATGGATTTAGTTATGGTTTCCATCGGTATTCCATTTGCCCAATACGATTCTCTATTTAAATAATTAAAAATTACTTGTTTATCTAATAGTTCCCTATCAGTAGAAATTGAAAACCCCTCTTTTTCCCATAGGTTCGATTTCATATTTCACACCACCACTTTTATCCTAATTATACCATATGTCCTGTCTAGTATCGGTGTAACCCAACTACCCTTCTTGAAAAGACACCCTTTAGCGGTAAAGTGAGTTACTAACAGACGAATGGTTTCCTTCCAAGTATAACAACGAAATTAAGGTTTTTATAAATACAGTCCACATCTGTGAATCCGATTTCCTTCAACCAATTCAATTGTTCATCTAAAGTTGACATCTTATCTAGTTTTGTTCTTTCATATGCATTCAAGATTTCTTCTTTAGATAACTTACTATTTTCAACTTTTCTTCTCCACTCCTTTTTGTAAAGAGAGTCAAGATAGGGTGTATCACCAAGAACTTGGTCTGCATTAATAAACAAGCTGTTACTTTTCATGATGGAAAAAATATGTCGATATAGATCCTTTTTTTCTGTATTCGTTAGATGATGAATGGAAAGGGAAGAAATGACAAGGTCATAAGTTTCATCAAATCTATATTTTGTGTAATCATCAGTAATATATTTCACATTTGGATGATTCAAGAAGCGCGACTTCGCAACCTCCAACATTTTCTCAGAAATATCGATAAGGGTGAGATTTGCATTTGGGTATTTCTTCAACATAAAAGCTGAGAAAAGTCCAGTACCTGCTCCTATATCCAATATATTTGGAGAGTCATCGTTAATATCCGCAATCGTTACAGGAATAGAATAAAAATCCTCAAAACAAGGGATCAGTTCCCTTCTTTGATTATCATATTCACGTGCAATTTCATCAAATTTAATAGCAACTTTCTTCCTATCATCCATTCGAACAACCTCCTTTATTTTCACTTGGGTTATTTTTCTAAATCATAATCGAATTAAAACTATAATTGAAATATATAGTAACTATGACATCTATAGTTTTTATCTATAGTAAACATAAAAAAGCTTCCTATATCTTAAGGAAGCGACAGTAAGCATATCCAAAATCCTATTTCCTAATCATCCTCTTTATTCTTCTTTCTTACATTTTACAATGATAAAATTAATTGGAGGTTTATTTTTCATGTTCTTATTTGGCTCGTCTATTTCTAAGTACTCAATCAGTCCATATTTTCCAAATTCTTGATTTATGGAGTCAGAATCATAAAAAAACATCTTAACGCCTTCCATGATCTCGAAATAGTCTTTATCCAATGGTTTGCCCGTACCAAACATGGGGGCTTTTTTTGAAACGGTTGTGAAAATCATATATCCATTTGGCTTTAACTGATTATAGCAATCATGAATAAACTTCTCTCTCTCACGATGATTCAATAAGTGAATAAGGGCATGGCAAAATATACCGTCATAGAGTTTGTTATCAAAAGGCATGTCAGTGACTGAACCTTGAAAAATACGAATATGAAGCCCATTTTGTCTTGCTAAATCAATCGCTGTATTCGAAATCTCAATACCTGTAACATTTATTTCATTGTCAATAAAAACCTTTGCATTTCTACCATACCCAATACCTGGTATCAGTATATCCTTAACATTCTTCTCAAGGAAAAAGTCCTTTGTTAGGATAGCGGATTCTGTAGGTTCAAATCCCCACATCGTTTGTTTTTCTATAAAACTTGATTCCCAGAATTCCATAATATCTCTTTCTCCTTTATATACTAACGCAACATTTAAACCCTTAGAGACCCGCGGAACCCTCTTACTGCATAGTAGGAGTCCGCACCGTTGTGATACACGAAGACGTGCCCGTAGCGAAAATCGCAAAAAAGAGCACCACCGAGTTTTCTAATATCAGAGGGGGTTTGCACCCAGCTCGACGTTTTCATATCGAAATTCCCGAGTTTTTGCAACGTTCGATATTGATCCTCCGATAAAAGTTCAATCCCCATGGCAGTTGCCATATCCAT
>JBEQAI010000165.1:0-7757 GCA_041640415.1 Ammoniphilus sp.
GGAATCATGTGGTCGAGGAAATTCAAGGAGATGGATTGGTGAAGGGCGTTCAAATCCGAGATCTCGTCACCGGAGAGAGTAGCGAATATGACTGTGACGGGGTATTCATTTACGTAGGGATGGATCCGATTACTGATTGCGTCAAGTCTTTAGGGATTACCAACGAGGCGGGCTATATCCCGACCGATGAGCAGATGCAGACCAGCAAGCCGGGGATTTTTGCCGCGGGTGATGTGCGGGAAAAAACACTCCGCCAAGTAGTCACAGCGACCGGGGATGGCAGTATCGCGGCCTTAAGTGCGCAGCACTATGTAGAGGATCTAGAAGAAGCATTAAAGCAAAGCACGCAGGAAATCCCTGCTTAAGACGGAGGTTAAGATGAACACACCAGTAATCAAAGGGGCATCCTTTGTTTTAACTCATACACCGAGTCTTGTTCGCCACGGTTCCAAGCCGATGCGAGAACTAGAGAAAAATCCGGAGCTGCTCGACCAGATCCATGCTCACCTGCGGAGCTATGAGGACGCCGTAGCCTATCCGCCGAATCAAGTGTTTATCGGGAACATGAGACCGGATGAATTAAGAAAGCTAGAGGGGCCTTGGCACCAGTCCAAGGTTCCGGATGCGAAGCGGTTTAGCCCGAGCGGCGAAATCATGCCAGAAGATGAATTTTACGGTTGGTTAAAGATATCGGATGAATACAATCTGGTTTTGCTAGAAGAAGGGTTCGTCTCGGAAATCAAGTTCAAGCTTGAACAGCATCCTCTTATCGACGCGAGCGACTTAGTCAGATTAGGGCAGGGGGTCAGCCTTACGGTCATCGAAGAGCGAATCCAAAACGGACACCATACGATGCCGCTCTATGTCAACCGAACGCAATTGATTGGCTGCGTGATTACCGGTCATGAGGAAGATGAAAATTTAGCCGGGCACATCATTCTTGAAAATCTTTCCAATAAAGCCTCCGGTGTGGTTGCTATGCGCCATGCGTTGAGATCCTTTGCGGTGAAGCCTCATGAGATTGACTATGTGATCGGCTGCGATGAAGAAGCTGTAGGCGATCGTTACCAGCGCGGCGGAGGCAACATGGCCAAATCGATTGCGGAGTTAGCGGGGTGCACGAAGGCTAGCGGTTCCGATATCAAATCGTTCTGTTGTGCGCCAGCCCATGCGATTGTCGTAGCGGCGAGCATGGTTCAATCCGGGCTGTATGATGAGGTGCTGGTCATCGGGGGAGGATGCTTAGCGAAGTTGGGCATGAAGTACGCAGGTCACTTGAAAAACGAGATGCCGATCCTCGAAGACCAAATGGGCGCCATCGCCATCCTCGTTGGAAAAGATGACGAAAAAAGCCCAGTGGTTCGACTCGATGCTGTTGGGAAGCATAGCATTGCGTCTGGATCTTCCGCTCAGGCCATCTATCAATCGCTGGTTGTCGAGCCGCTGGAGCGGATTGGCAAGAAGATTCTTGATATCGACAAGTTTGCCGTGGAAATGCATAATCCAGAAGTTACGGAACCAAACGGAAACGGCAATGTACCGAAAACCAATTACCGTACGCTAGCCAGTATGGCGGTGATCCGTGGTGAAATGGATAAAGTAGAGATTGGTAATTATGAGATCCAACACGGCATGCCAGGCTTTTCTCCGACTCAAGGGCATATTGCCGCAGCCATTCCGTTTATGGGTCATGCCAGAGACATGATCATGAATGGAGAAATTGAAACGGCCATGTTTGTAGCGAAGGGAAGCTTATTCTTAGGGAAAATGACGAAGCTGTCGGACGGCATGTCTTATCTGCTTGAAAAAAATAAGGGAGGGAATGAATAATGCAAGTTGTAAACAAAGAAAATTTCCAAGTGGAAGTAATCGAATCGGATAAACCGGTGGTGGTGGACATTTGGGGACCTTCCTGCGAGCCTTGTTTAGCGCTGATGCCTGCGGTGGAAGAGCTTGCTGAAAGGTATGCCGAGGATGTAAAACTGGTTAAACTCAACAGTGCCGAAAATCGCCGCCTCTGTATCGACTTAAAAGTCATTGGTTTGCCTACCTTCCTCTTGTTCCATGGCGGAAAAGAAGTGTCTCGCTTGAGTGGGAAAGACGTGGATATCGAAGCGGTGGAGGAATTAATCCGAGAGGTGCATAGCTCTGCTCAAAATTAATTGATTATTCTAAACTATTGAAAAGGGGATAGGAAACATGAATATGAGATTCGAGCGTATGGGAAGATTAAAAAGCTTTGAAATGCCAACCGTAGTTGTGCACGGCATTGGGGTCATTAAGCAGGCCGGCGAGCAGATTAAGAACCTAGGCGTCACCCGCGTGCTCCTGGTCACCGATCCGGGGGTGCAAAAGGTAGGTTTAACGGCAGGGGTGATCAAAAGCTTAAAAGAAAGTGACGTTGATGTCGTGGTTTATGATCAAGTCGAGCCAAACCCCTCTATTCATACGGTGGCTAAGGGAACCGCGATGTATGTAGAAACAGGCTGCGACGGCTTGGTTGCGGTGGGCGGAGGAAGCTCCATGGACACGGCTAAAGCCATTGGGGTGGAGGTTGTGCATGGTGAGCCGGTATTGAACTATGAAGCGGCGCCAGGGAAAAAGCCACTGGCCAAGCGCATCCCTCCACTAACCACGATCCCTACCACAGCGGGAACGGGGAGTGAAGTGACACAATGGGCGGTGATTACCGATCCCGCTCGCGAATTTAAGTTTAACACGGGCGGCCCGCTCATTGCTGCTCACTTGACCATCCTCGACCCGGAGCTTCATGTCTCTATGCCGGCCCATATTACAGCAGGAACAGGAATTGATGCACTGTCCCACGCCATTGAGTGTTATACCTGCCACTACGCACAGCCGATGACGGATGCAGTCGCTTTGCTCGCGATGGAATATGTCGCCAAGTATCTTCGCCGAGCGGTTTCCAATGGCCAAGATATCGAAGCAAGATACGGGATGGCCAAAGCCGCGATGCTAGCTGGATTGTCTTATGGAAGCGAGTCCGCAGGAGCCGCGCACGCCATGGCGCAGACCTTAGGCGGCATCATTCCGGTCGCGCATGGTCCATGTGTAGCGGCGATGTTAGGGCCCGTGATGGAGTACAACTGGATGGGCGAGCCGGAAAAGTTCGCGCGCATAGCCCAAGCTTTAGGCGTGAACATCCATGGCTTAACCCAAGAGGAAGCAGCCAAAGCGGCGGTCCGCGAGGTCTATCGCTTGGTGAAGGATGTACAGATTCCAACCCTCGAGCAGCAGGGGGTGCCAGCTGAAATGATCCCGCGTTTAGCGGAAGAAGCCTATCGTGATCCGCAAACGATCGGCAATCCTCGCGATATCAATGTCAAAGGATATGAATGGGTTTATCGACGCTGCTTTGACCTCGAGCCATCAACGGTTTAAATAAAAGAGAAAGCTCAACGGTTTGGATCCTCTGCCGTTGAGCTTTTCATTAAGAAAGGAGCCGATCGATGTACCTGTATCAAGCCATCCATTTAAAGAAGGAGATCGCGCATCGCAAGGAAAAAATCTATTACTTAAAAATTCTACATGGTGAATCGGATGACAATGTGATCCGCCTGACTGGTGAAGTCAATCAGCTGAATGAAGAGTACCGAGCCATCCTTTCGCAATTCCCCACATATGACCGATTGACAAGTTGGAAGAAATAGCTTATGATTTTGTTAATTATGAATGTTTAATAATTATTTAACTAAGGTGAGAACCTTGTGAATAGGACGGATGCACATGAGCTTTGTTTATCTAATTTTAGCGATTCTTACCGAAGTTTCGGGTACAACAGCGATGAAGCTTTCGCATGGCTTTACCAAGTTGCTTCCTTCCATTCTCATGTTTGCTCTTTACGCCCTGAGTCTTACTCTCTTAACTCTCGCGCTGAAGACCATTGATGTCAGTGTTGCCTACGCCATATGGTCCGGAGTGGGGACCGCGTTAATTGCAACTATCGGAATTCTTTGGTTTAAAGAGAGCTTTACCCTCCTGAAAATGGTCTCCATCTTGCTGATTATTGCAGGTGTGGTAGGATTGAATCTGAGCACCGGGGACAAAGCGGAGAATTCGACACCCACTCGTGAAGTATCCATAGATAAAGTTTCCACAAAATAGATCAAGCTGGTATCGCTTAGGTGATAGCAGCTTTTACTTTTTTTCTCTTCTATGTAGGGCTGTTTTAAGGTATAAATAAGCTACCAGGATAATCAGGAGGCGATTCGATGTTTGGAAATTTAATCAAGAAGCTCTTGTACAAAATGCTAGGAATGAAGACCTCTCACAAATATTATAAATACAGCAGCAGCGATTATCGCAAGGGGAGAAGACATTACGGCCAGGGACACTCCTACTACGGAAAGTCTCATTACAAGAGGAAAAAGCACTCCAGCTTTTTTAGCAGTTAATAGGGATGAGATGGCTAAAGAGGGTGTGGGAGAGACTGCTGGATCGCCCGTATCCTTCCGGGACAATTGTTCATCGGTATGAACTTTTAAACGTACTCGGGATCGGCAGTTACGGCATCACGTATTTAAGCCGGGATCAAAAAGACGGGAAGCTCTGTGTCGTCAAGCAAGTCAAGCCCAGCAAAAAGAACAAGAAAAAAGGGATGCAGGCTTATGCATCCGAAACCTCCCTTTTGCAGCAGCTCGATCATCCGTCGATCCCGCGTTTTTACCAGCGATTCGAGTTCGAGGGCCATTTCTTCTTTGCGATGGAGTATATGCAGGGCAAAAACTTTGAAGAACTGATTTTCATAGAGGGAAGGGAATATTCGGAACGGCAGGCGCTGGAGATTCTTCAGCTGTTGCTTTCGATTGTAGACTACCTCGATCAAAACCGAATCTCTCATCGAGATCTTCGGGTCCCCAATGTGCTCATGGACGAAAAGCAAGATTTAAAATTAATTGATTTCGGCTTAGCCAGGGCGATGACTGATAGGGACAGGAAACGGGATTTTCATG
Organism: Ammoniphilus sp.; assembly: GCA_041640415.1. Taxonomy (GTDB): domain Bacteria; phylum Bacillota; class Bacilli; order Aneurinibacillales; family RAOX-1; genus YIM-78166. Next base: position 4,974 of record JBEQAI010000165.1, read on the forward strand.
ATATCGCTCATTTTCTGCTGTTTCTTCTTTATTCGACGTATGTTCCGGTGCAAAAGAGAAGCCGGAGCTGGGAGGAAGAGCTGTCTATCCACCCTAGTACGAAGAGGATCATCCGTCGGTTGTTTGAGCTAGAAGCTCCTTATCGTGATGTAAGGGAGCTTAGAGCCGAACTAGCGAGGACTTTGGGAGAAATGCAGCCTTCTCAATGATGAACGAGAAGGCTTCTATTTAAATAAAATAATAGAAAAGATTCGTTCGATTGGAGGGACGAATATGTTTTCGTGGCTATTTAGCTGGATGAAATCCAAATGCTATATCTGTAAGTCAGCTGCAAAAGCACCTCGCCAATATTTAGATGATAGAGGACAGAGAATCGTAGTTTGCCAAAAATGCATGAGCTATGCCGAAAGAAGAGCATATAGGAAGATTATGTGATAGCGGTCCAATCCTTTCCTATGTCAGGTTAATAGAATAGTAGTAGATTGACAAGGAAAGGAGGACCCAAATGAAAAAGCCAACAGCCGAACAAATGAGGAAAATGAGTGCTGTCGTGAATGAATTAAAAGGAAAGCGACTCACCATTAGCGACTCCAGGGGTAGAAAGTACCGTATGGAAGTGGTCGGGATTAAAGGGAATTTTCTCGTCATGCGACAAGTCGGCCCCCGTCCTTCTGGAGCGAAATCCAGCCTCATCTTTCCGCCGTTCTTCCCCTTCTTTTTCTTCCCGCTTCCCTTTTTCTTCCCTTTCTTCTTCTTTTAAATCTATGCTGTGTCAGAGCAGTCGGCCTCTCAAGGGGTTGGGCTGCTCTTTTTTTATCTGTATTAAATTGGAACAGTAGTGTTCCGAATCGGAACATCATCATATCAAAATAAGATGAATATTTCTAGATTTACCGAAATTTGTTAGTTGGCATCGTAATTGCAATATAATTAAGTGAAGAACAAGGGGGAGGTATACGAGTGCCAAAATATGTTATTGAACGCAAAATACCCAATGCAGGAGACTTAAGTTTAGATGAACTAAGAGCGATCTCGCAAAAATCCGTTGGGGTACTTCGTGAGCTCGGACCCGAAATTCAATGGGTTAACAGTTACGTTACAGATGATACCGTGTATTGTGTGTATATCGCACCTAGCGCTGAGCTGATCAAAGAACATGCCGAACGCGGAGGATTTCCTGCGGATCAAGTGTCGGAAGTGCAAAATATCATTGACCCAACAACGGCTGGATAGCAATGGGGGAAAGGAGGGGAAGCCTGACGCTTCGCCTCCTTTTTGAACCCTTGATCAGGAGTTCGTGGTTCTGGTTAAGCGATAGATCGCTTTGGCGTAAATTTCCATGGATAAAGTTAAATCCTCAACCTCAATATATTCATTCGACTGATGAGCCATTTTTTCCCGATGAGGAAAGATCGCTCCAAAAGCTACGCAGTTTTTCATCGCTCGTGCATAGGTGGCCCCTCCTGAGGCGATCGGCTTGGACACGCAGTCTCCCGTCACTTCTTGATAGACCTGCATGAGCGTACGGACCAAGACATGATCCTTAGGTACATAAATGGAGGGCATCCACTCTCGCTCTTTTAAAGTAAGTCCATATAGCTGGGCTTTTTGCGAAAGTTTGTCTAGAATCTCCTGCTTGTCCACGGTAACTGGTATCCGTATATCGATCAAGAGTTCCTCATGCTTTTCGGTAATCTTAATCTTACCGATGTTACAATTCAATTTACCTGATACCGCATCCTCAACAGGCCCAAATAAACCGGTCGCGTGAGGGTCTTCTTTGATTTCATGAGCTATAAACTGGATGGCTCGTGATCCGATTCCAATATCATGAAGAGCGATAGCCAAGCGACTGATCGCATTGATTCCTCGTTCGGTAAACTGAGCGTGGGAGGCTTTCCCTAACACCTCAACTCCCGTTGCGTGCACCTGATAGTCATACCCCAGTTTCTCTAAGTAGCTTACTAGTGCCTCTTGTCGATCTCCTCTGTATACGATGCGATCCGGAACGGAATTTAAGGCGGTTCCTCCCTCCAACGTGAGAGTGGTAGTATTGCTGGCTTGCAGTTGAACCTGAAGAAGCCCCTTCTCAGCGTAAATCAGCGGAAACTTGGAATCAGGGGTAAATCCGAATATCGGTACCTCTTCTTTTTGAACGTATTTCTTCATGCATCGCCAGTGATTTTCCTCATCCGTGCCAAAGATAAATCTCACCCTCTTGGGAAGGTCGACTCCCGTCTCCATGAGGGCCTTTACGGCAAACAGCGCGGCCATGGTAGGCCCTTTATCATCCTGGGTTCCCCTTCCATACAGCTTTCCATCTACGATCTGCGGGTCGAATGGATGCTGGTCCCACGTATTCAGATCCCCGGCAGGCACCACATCAAGATGACTCAACACCCCGATCAGTTCAGTTCCAACCCCCACTTCCGCGTACCCATAATATCCTTCCGGATCATAGTAGGTGCGGAATCCCAAGTGATCGCATAGCGCAAGGATTTTCCTCAAGGCTTCATCAATTGAGCTTCCGAAAGGAGGATGTTGCGAAGATTCATCCAATATGCTGGGGATACGCAAAATCTCTTTTAGACTCTCAATCATAGGTTCTTTCCATTTTTGGATTTGTTCCATTAACTGTACGTCGTCTAAGCTAGCCATATATGTTCTCTCCTCATTGGGTTTTCAAGTGGGAAGGATAGTGTTTATATGAAATTATGGGGGATTTTGTAAAAATTCATTCCTATTCCCTAGTAGAGGGGAATGTAAAGATTCGTGGTCGCTCCG
>JBEQAI010000166.1:0-7711 GCA_041640415.1 Ammoniphilus sp.
GATATTCGCCTGGCTTGAGGTCACGCTTGCCATCAACCCCTTCTGCACCAAAGCCGATAACCTTCTTACCCACTCTTCGCTTGATAATTTGTTCGATACCATCAAAAGCTCCACCGCAGATAAATAGGATATTCGAGGTGTCGATTTGAATAAATTCTTGGTGAGGATGCTTTCTTCCGCCTTGCGGAGGAACACTGGCAACCGTACCCTCAAGAATTTTAAGCAAGGCCTGTTGAACTCCTTCTCCTGAAACATCGCGTGTAATCGAAGGGTTCTCAGACTTCCGGGCTACCTTATCGATCTCATCGATATAGATAATGCCGCGTTCCGCTTTTTCTACATCATAATCAGCCGCTTGGATCAGCTTGAGAAGAATATTCTCTACATCTTCCCCTACATATCCAGCTTCTGTCAACGATGTTGCATCGGCTATTGCAAAAGGAACGTTCAGAATGCGCGCTAAAGTTTGGGCAATTAGCGTTTTACCGCTTCCTGTTGGCCCCAACATGAGAATGTTGCTCTTGGATAGCTCGACATCGTCGATTTTGGCGCCTGTATTGATACGCTTGTAGTGATTATACACAGCAACAGCCATGGTTTTTTTGGCTTCATCCTGGCCAATGACATAATCATCTAAGAACTTCTTGATTTCATTAGGCTTAGGAATTTCCTTCAGATCAATTTCCTCTTCTGTGCCTAATTCCTCTTCGACGATCTCCGTACATAATTCAATACATTCGTCGCAAATATAAACACCGGGCCCAGCTACAAGCTTACGGACTTGATCCTGGGACTTGCCGCAAAATGAACATTTCAATTGACCTTTTTCATCGTTAAATTTAAACATGAAATCACCCCTTAGGCTTGGTCTTTACGGGTGATCACTTCGTCGATGATTCCATATTCCTTCGCTTCCAGTGCACCCATAAAGTTATCTCGATCGGTATCTCGCTCCACTTTTTCCAAAGGTTGACCAGTCTTCTCAGCTAAAATTTCATTTAGCTGCTTCTTTGTCTTTAAGATCCATTCGGCGTGGATTTTGATATCACTTGCCTGGCCCCTCACCCCACCTAGTGGTTGATGGATCATGATTTCACTATTAGGAAGGGAATAACGCTTACCCTTTTCGCCTGCTGCAAGAAGAAAAGCTCCCATGCTTGCCGCAAGTCCTATGCAAATCGTTGATACATCGGGCTTAATAAATTGCATGGTATCATAGATGGCCATGCCGGCAGTTACAGAACCGCCTGGTGAGTTTATGTATAGGTGGATATCTTTCTCAGGATCTTCAGCTGCAAGAAACAAGAGTTGAGCCACAACCGCATTCGCAATATCATCATCGATCTCGTCGCCTAGAAAAATAATGCGGTCTTTCAGTAGGCGGGAGTATATGTCATAAGCTCGCTCCCCGCGGTTGGTTGTTTCTATAACCATAGGTATGAAAGGCATAAGGATATTCCCCCTTTCTTCTATTGTAGCATTTTTGGAAAAACAAGGCACGAGAATCTTCGTGCCTTGTTTTCTTCTATATCCCTAGATTACGCGGTTTGCTTATTCAATTCAACTAACAACTCGATGGTCTTGCGAATGCGGATATCATTCTTGATACCTTCCAATTGATCTCTTCCAGAGAAGAATTGACGGATCTCTTCTTCAGGACGCTTATACATTTCTGCAAGATTCTTGATCTCTTCTTCTACTTCTTCATCCGTAACTTCCACGTTCTCAGCCTTGGAGATCGCTTCTAAAGTAAGAGAGTTGCGAACGCGCTTCGATCCTTCTTCCTTCATCTGCTCTCTAAGCTTTTCTTCATCCAAACCAGAGAACTGGTAGTATAGGTCAAGGTTAATTCCTTGATACATCAAGCGTTGTTCGAAGTCTTTCATCATATGATCCACTTCAGACTCGATCATGATCTCTGGAATATCGATTGTAGCATTTTCAGCTACTTTCTCAATGATCGTTTGACGCTCATAGTTTTCTTTGTCTTCTTCCGCTTTCTTTTCCAGTTTATTCTTGATATCAGCTTTCAATTCTTCCAAAGTTTCAAATTCGCTTACATCTTTAGCGAATTCATCATCAAGAGCTGGCAAGGACTTACGCTTGATCTCGTTGATTTTCACCTTAAAAGTCGCTTCTTTTCCAGCTAGTTCTGTAGAATGGTAATCTTCTGGGAAGGTTACTACTACATCTTTTTGCTCGTCCTTCTTCAAGCCGATCAACTGCTCTTCAAATCCAGGAATAAAGGTATTAGAACCGATCTCAAGATTATAGTTCTCGCCTTTTCCGCCTTCGAAGGCAACGCCATCAACAAATCCTTCAAAATCGATAATGGCAAAATCTCCGTTAGCAACTTCCCCATCCTCTAGAACATTAAGCTCTGCGCTTCTTTCTTGCATTCTGGTTAATTCCGCGTCAACTTCCTCTTCTGTTACAGGGAATTCTTTGGCTTCGATTTCAAGATTCTTGTAATCGCCTAACTGTACTTCAGGCTTAACTGTAACAGTTGCCTTAATGACCCAGTTCTGTCCTTTTTCCATTTGCTCTACGTCGACTTCTGGGCGGTCAACAGGATTAATACCTGTTTCCTGAACAGCTTGTCCGTAAACAGCTGGGAAAAGAATTTCTAGAGCATCTTGATAAAGAGATTCTACACCAAAGCGAGCTTCAAAAATCTTGCGTGGAACCTTACCTTTACGGAAGCCTGGAAGATTTACTTTCTTTACTACTTTCTTAAACGCTTGATCTACTGCATCGTTAACTTGTGCTTCTTCAACCTCGATGGTTAATACACCTTGGTTATTTTCAAGTTTTTCCCAATTCGCTTTCATTTTATGCTTTCTCCTCCTGATTTTTAATACAGATCCTCTTTGGGTGAACAGATATATGTACACTCAAAATATCCATTTTGAATTATTTCATGGGATCGCAACTATTATGATTATAACCACTACATTATATATCATAAACTTATAGCAGTTCAACCGCTCATTTAACCTTGGCAAGCGGTAAATATATGTAACGTTAATTCCTTAGTTAGGCAGACCTAACACTTCTAGAATCCTTTTGTAGTTCTTAGTTAATGTAGGAATAGAAACCGAATACAAGGACGCTAACTCTGATTTTTCCGGTTCTTGGCCCATCGACAGCAACGTGACAAAATGAAGCGCCGCGGCCCAGCCCTGTCGCCCTTTCATTGAGGGAAGCTGGGGGTAGCAAGCATAAAGAAACTCGGACCATAGCTGAGAGCCGAATGTAACAAGACTTGGATCTTTATGATCCACCCCTTTTGCAAGCATTTCTATTACTGGCTCTTCATCCCTTCCGAACTCATCCTGATTAGGCAGAAAATCAAGGTCGACTTCAAATTTTTCTTCAAATTTTACCATCATAACCTTTCTACAACCTAGTTCTTTCAGTGCATATAACGCGAGAGTCTTGGCAGCTGGATTAGCCTCCGGAAGCAGAACGAACTTTTCCATCGCCTCTCTCGCATGAGGATCCCCGCTATACTGCAGCTGCCGGATGGCTTGGACCTGCTTTTCCGCATCTCCCCTCTCCAAATCCCAGAGCAAACGAGAGAAATACTCAGGTTCATAATCCAGCTTTTTTCCAACCATACGGCGAAGCAGAGGATCCGTAACTTCGTCTTCCTTTACCCGGATCTCACCAATTAGCTGACATGTATTGAAAATTTCCGTAAACTCTCTTCGCAACGATTCGTTCAAGGAATAATCCTGTAAAAGGGGATGAAGCACTTCACAGACTTCCTCATATTTTTCTTGATGCATAAGGTTAAGTACATAAAATTGAAGCACTTCCCCCTGATCCCCTTCTCCCCGCTGAAGAAGCTGCTCCGCTAATCGCTGGGACTCTCGATACATGCCAATTTCAAAGGTAACGACCATCACTCCGAATAAGACTGAAACATCCTCTGGCTCAAGGGCAAGCGCCTCTTCTAAATGAGAACGAGCTTTGTGAAAATCTCCTTGTTCTCTGGCTTCCATCGCGATTTCTAAATGCCGTTCAAATAGATGTGGAAATAAGACAATCTTCCCCTTATTTAGCATGCTGTCTCCCTCTTTGATCTAAAGAAAAAGAACGGAAGCGCTACTTGCGTAGCGTCCCCATTCCCTTATTCAGCAGTTAATAGATCATTAATATCCTTCATCATCTTCTTCATTGCAAGTCCACGATGGCTAATTCGGCTTTTTTCTTCCTTTGTCAGCTCTGCCATCATCTTTCCTTGATCCGCCAACAGAAACAGTGGGTCATAACCAAATCCATGGCTTCCTTTAGCTTCCCGACTGATCAACCCCTCACAGGTTCCTTCCCAAGTATGAACGGGAGGGTCCCCTGGCAGTGCTAGAGCAAGCACACAGCGAAATCGCGCCTGCCTTTCTTCCATTGGGATGTCTTGAAGCAAACTGAGGAGCTTGAGATTATTATCTTGATCCGTCGCTTGCGGTCCTGCGAAGCGAGCAGAGTATACGCCTGGCCGTCCCTCTAAGGCATCCACCTCTAGTCCGGAATCATCAGCTAGAGCAGGAAGCTTTAGAAAATCGGAGATGGTTCTCGCCTTTTTTATTGCATTATCCTGAAAGGTGAGGCCATCCTCCTCCACCTCAGGGCAATCCGGGTAGTCATGTAAGCCACGGACCTCAATTCCGCTGTCGGCTAGCATGTGCCTCAGTTCTTGAACTTTCCCTTGATTCCGGGTTGCAAGCACGAGCAAACGTTCCACCTCTATGCCTCCATCCCCACTAAATCAGCGATCTCCCCAAGGGCTTCCTTCTGATGACCAATAAGTTCATCTACACCTTTTTTCCCTAATTCAAGCAACCCTTGCAGCTGCTCGTAGGAGAACGGACTTTCTTCCCCTGTTCCCTGAACCTCAACAAACTGTCCTTTTCCTGTCATGACTACGTTCATATCCACTACCGCACTTGAATCTTCTACATAAGCAAGGTCCAAGACCACCGCTTCATTAACCACGCCAACACTAGTCGCTGCCAAAAAATCTTGAATCGGCAGGCGGGTCCAGCCGTTCTTGTCTTTAAGCTTGCCCAAGGCATCAACCATAGCCACAAAAGCGCCTGTAATGGAAGCCGTTCTTGTTCCTCCATCCGCTTGAATAACATCGCAATCAATCCAAATCGTTTTCTCACCCAATCGTTCCAAATCCACAACCGAGCGAAGAGCGCGACCTATCAGCCGTTGAATTTCCATGGTTCTCCCGCTAACCTTCCCTTTGCTTGACTCTCGTATGTTTCGAGTCTCTGTGGCTCGCGGAAGCATGGAGTATTCCGCTGTAATCCAGCCCTTCCCTTGCCCTCTCATAAACGGCGGGACCTTATCCTCTATGGTTGCTGTACAGATCACCTTGGTATCCCCTACCTCGATTAATACAGAACCTTCAGCATGCTTTATGTAGTCTTTAGTCATTTTTATCGGTCTGAGCTGATCTTCCCTACGTCCATCTGCGCGCATGATCTTTCCCTCCTATCGGCATAATGGTTAATTATAACATATGCGCCGTAATAACTAGCATCTCCATTTCAACCAAGAGAATGTGAAAAAAAAGAAAAGAGGTGTTTCAAGCCACCTCTTACATTTTCTTTGGATTCAGTTGTTGAGGTCTAGAAACTGGCTTGCTATAGTCTTTGTCTCCAGCCATTACATTCATTTGGCCGTTAACCATGAATTGAACCTGTCCAGTTCCCGTGTTTTCAGTGATCGAGAGCAGGATCGCTTCCATGGCTAGCGGGTTTGCCTTGCCATCGCTATAACTCAACAGCTTGTCATCAAAATTTACAATCGCCACGCCATTCTCCATTCTTACGTCAAGGACCTTGGTGGTTGGAAGAATGGACGAGAAGAGGTTAGTCCCATCTTTAGGACCTTGGATCAGTTGCTCCAGCGTTGCCTTAGCCTTATCCTCAGTTCGCGGGATTAAGCGGGTGACCGGAACAAAATATGCGGTATTATCCGCAGTTTCACCTTGGAAATAAAGAGTCACCGGCGTGGTATTTCCGACCTGAGAGTTAGCCGCCAGCTCCAGGTTGATCCCGTTCTCACGGGTCAACGAGGAGATTGGCGTTCCGTTCACAGGCATGACCTCTTGAGGATAACCATTGATCCAAATATTAACTTCTCTTATCGTATCAAAGGAAGTAAGAGCAAAGGTGATCGCATCAATCAGCTTCTGTTCATTTTTTGCCTCATAATTCTTAAATTCGTTAGAGAAGTCTACGGTCGCTACCCCGTCCTTAATCGTCATTCCCAGTATTTTCGTTCCTTCCGGAATAAGGGCCGTAAAGCCTTCAGGCTTCACCATTTCTACCGGACCACCCTGAATCATATGAGTTAGCACTTGTTTCGCTGCCCCTTCAGATTTAGGGAGATTGAGTGTAATCGGAACAACGTATCCATCCGGATCCATCATGTAAACGGGAGTAGCAATGGTCTGAGCTGTCTGAGCCGGATCGCCCGAAGCCTCGCCCTGACTCGGATCTAGATTGATCGTTACTTCCTTGCTTTCTCCAATGGGCTTGTTAGGTGGATCAATCGGTTGCGGACCAGAGGTTTGTTCAGGTCCAAACAAACCACAACCTGATAATAATATGACTGACGTTGTAAGAGACAACGTGGCAATCCATTTCCGTGACATAAGACTTTCCCTCCTCAAGGTTTTTGTAGTATATGTATACGAGCCTTGAGGAGTTTTAGACTATAAATTTGTCCAAGAAGTGGTACAAACTTTCTCTTTGCTAATATCGACTTGCTGCAGGTCCAACGGCTCCTTGATAAAGGTGCTTGCAATCTCTCTTAAGACTTGGGATTCTCCACTGGCAAAAAATTTATGTTTGACACTTTGATCCTTCGTTTTCTCTTCTAGCAATCCCCTGTAGTCCAATACGACACTCAGTTCTCTTGCCGTTTCTTCCGCAGAATTAATAAGACGAATTTCTTCTCCCACCACCTCTTGGATGAGATCGGCGAGCATTGGATAATGTGTACAACCCAAGATTAAGGTATCAATCGAAAGCGAAGAAAAGGGTTTTAATGAATCTTTAATAACTTGAAGAGCCTTAAGCCGATCAGGGACTCCCGATTCCACTAAGGGCACAAATTCCGGACAAGCATAACTGTATACCTCTGCACTCGGATGGAGTCGCTTAAGGGCCTTTTCATAGGCTTTGCTTTGAATCGTTCCAGATGTCCCTATCACCCCTATCACCCCTGTTTTCGTTTCCTTTATGGCGCTTCTGGCACCGGGATCAATAACACCAATAACAGGAATGGTAGCAAGCTGAGCGATCTCCTGAAGAACTACAGCTGTAGCTGTGTTGCAAGCAATAACCAAAGCCTTCATGCGATAACGCAAAAGGTACGAAATCATCTGAAACGTAAAAGCTCGCACTTCCTCTGCAGGGCGGGGGCCGTAGGGACATCGAGCGGTATCACCGAAATACAAAATGCTTTCCTGCGGTAATTGCCTAATAATTTCTTTAGCGACGGTCAAGCCACCCACTCCGGAATCAATCACACCTATACCATTATTCACGTTCCAATCCATCCTTCTTTTTATGAATATGTGCTATATCATATTCACCTTGGACGGAAACTCTACTGTTTCCCTGTTTCCTCATGAGCCTATCTTGCCATAACATAGAAAGGTCTTTCCAAGTGATGATATTACAAACCATAA
>JBEQAI010000167.1:0-7656 GCA_041640415.1 Ammoniphilus sp.
CCCGCCAGAAGAACAGATGGTGAACTTAAGGCGCGGAAGGCAACCCAAACCCCCAGGTCAAGCCGGCAGGTGGCTTTCGAGGGTTCTTCTTTATCTTTTTGCAGTCCTTATCCTTTTCGTTATCTATATCGCGGTCTCTCAATTGGATAAGACTCCTGATATGGGACAAAACCAGCCTGCACCGACGGCCCCGATATCTCCGCCTGAGGTTCAGCAGCCAGATCCGGGAACCGTACAGCCACCGCCGACTGGGGAAGCGCCAACAGCACCGCCTGCGGCTGAACCACCGCCACCTTCAGCTGAACTGAAATTTACAGGACAGACCAATAACATTTATAACTATGAACTCACCGGTGCCACGGATATCTCCATTTCGATTTCGGCTAAAGGAAATTGCTGGTTGCGAGTTCTGAAGAACGGTCAAAATGGGGAAAAAGTAGATGAACTTACGATGACTCCTGGACTGAAGAAGGACTGGACGCTGACAGGAACCCAATCGGCTTGGATCCGTTTAGGAAGTGCTCCCGATGTGGAGATCACGGTCAACGGTCAACCATTGGATACAAGTCAAATGAAGAGATCATCGCAAAACATTTCTATTACGCTTAAACCTTAAGTACCCTTGCTTCGTGGCAAGGGTATCTTTTTTGACAGCTACTTGTCCATATATTATACTGTAGGAGTTAAAAAACAACTTAGCCCTCCCGCTGAGTTTTTAATAGAAAAGTGAGGCATACGAATGACAATAAAAACAAATGCCAAGGAAAAAGTTGCGATTGTAACCTTGGGCTGTGAAAAGAACCTTGTGGACTCCGACATTATGACGGAGCTGATCGATAAGCGTGGATATGAGCTCGTAAAAAATCCGGAAGAAGCTACGGTTGTCATCGTTAACACCTGTAGCTTTATTGATGCAGCGAAAGAGGAATCGGTCAATACCATTCTCGATATGGCGGATCTGAAGCAGAAGGCGAATGTGAAATCCTTAATCGTGGCAGGATGCCTGACCCAGCGCTATAAGGATGTGCTGATGGATGAAATGCCTGAGATTGATGGGATTGTAGGAACCGGAGACTTCGATAAAATTACCGATATTATTGAGCAGTCCCTAATCGGAGAAAGACCGGTCTATGTTGGAAATCCCGCCTTCTCTTATGAAAATGTGGCCCGCCGTAAGGTGGATAAAGGAACCTACACGGCTTATATCAAGATTGCTGAGGGATGCGATAACACCTGTACCTTCTGCATCATTCCGCAATTGAGAGGAAAGTTCCGCTCCCGAACCATTGAATCCATCGTTCGAGAAGCCGAAGACTTAGCAAGGCAAGGAATCAAGGAAGTGAGCTTAATTGCTCAAGATCTCACGAATTATGGCATGGATCTATACGGCAAGCATCAGCTTCCTGAATTACTGAAAGAAGTCAGCAAGGTGGAGGGAATCGAATGGATTCGCATCCATTACGCTTATCCGGGCTATTTTTCAGATGAATTAATTGAGGAAATTGCGACAAATCCAAAAATCTGCAACTATATCGATATGCCGTTGCAGCATAGCGAGGATGCGATTCTGAAGAGAATGCGACGTCCGGGAAGACAACGGGATACCCGCGAGTTAGTCTATAAAATCCGCGAGCGAGTGGGACAAGTAGCCATTCGTACCTCCATCATCGTAGGCTTCCCAGGGGAAACCGAAGAAGAGTTTGAAAGACTCTGCGACTTCGTGAGAGAAATGAAATTCGACCGCTTAGGCGTGTTCACCTACTCACAAGAGGAGGGAACGGCAGCGAATCGCCTGGGTGACCAGCTTGATGACGCAACCAAGGAACGCCGAGCGAATACGCTTATGGAAATTCAGCGCGAAATTGCAAACGATCGAAACGGTCAGTTTGTCGGCCAAGTTTTAGACGTATTGATAGAAAAGTATGATGGGAAAAACGATATTTATATTGGGCGTACCCAGTTTGATGCTCTTGAAATTGACGGGGAAGTGTTTGTTTCCGGTTATAAGGGAGCTCTCGGTGAAATTGTGAAGGTGAAAATTACGCATTCATATGACTATGACCTGTCAGGGGAGGTAAGTCTAGGTGAATCTGCCCAATAAGATAACCTTAGCACGGATTTTTTTAGTACCAGTAGTGATGCTTTTCCTACTGGTACGCTTTGATTTTGGTGTTCTTACCATTGGGGAATTCAAGATTACATATAGTGAGATCATTGCTACTTTTATCTTTATTGTTGCTGCCAGTACGGATGGATTGGACGGCTATATCGCCAGAAAAAAGAAGCTAGTGACGAATTTAGGCAAGTTTCTTGATCCACTTGCAGATAAATTGCTGATTTCGGCTGTTCTTATTTCACTAGTTGAAATGCAGCGGTTAGATGCCTGGGTGGCGATTCTCATCATCAGCCGAGAATTTGCCGTAACGGGCTTGCGCTTAGTCGCTGTAGCGGAAGGACAGGTCATCGCTGCGAGCAATTGGGGGAAATTGAAGACGGTCGTTCAAATTGTTGCCGTATGCGCTTTGATGATCAACAACTTTCCTTTCTCTTATATCGGATTTCCCTTTTCGGACATCGCAGTTTGGGCAGCTGTAATCATTACGCTCTTTTCCGGTATCGATTACTTTGTGAAAAATAAACATGTAATAGATTTTAGCTAACGTCAAGGGGTGGAGAAATTGAAAGCGGAGATCATTGCGGTAGGTACAGAGCTTCTCCTAGGGCAAATAGCCAATACGAATGCCCAATACATATCCAAAAAATTAGCGGAAATTGGAGTCGATGTGCTTTTTCACACCGTGGTCGGAGATAATGGGGAACGACTGAAGAGCGTGGTGGAGGCAGCACAAAAAAGGTCCCAAATCATTATTTTTTCTGGCGGTCTTGGACCTACAAAGGATGATTTAACCAAGGAAACCATTGCAACATGCATTGGGAAATCTCTGGCTATCGATCCTTTCGCCATGGACCGCATTGAAAAGTATTTTATCCAACGCGGGATCCCGATGACAGAGAACAATCGCAGGCAAGCCATGGTGATTGAAGGCAGCACGGTCCTTCCCAACGATCATGGAATGGCCCCTGGGATGGCAATCGAGGTAGACGGCATCCACTATATGCTGTTGCCTGGTCCGCCAAGAGAGCTTAATCCCATGTTTGATACCTATGCTATTCCCTACTTCCAGGTTCTATTTGCGGATCAGCAGGTGGTTCATTCCAAGGTGCTGCGCTTCTTTGGGATTGGAGAATCAGCATTAGAAGAAATTTTAATGGATTTAATTGATCAACAAACTAATCCAACCATTGCTCCTCTGGCTAGTGAAGGCGAGGTCACCATTCGCTTAACAGCCAAAACGAACTCGATTGAGTCCGCTAATCAACTGATTCAAGATGTGGAAACCGAAATCAATCAACGGGTAGGGCGTTATTTGTATGGCTACAATCAAGATTCTTTAGAGGTCGTGGCCTCTTATCTCTTGAAGGAAAACAAGAGAACATTGGCGCTTGCGGAGAGCTGTACAGGTGGCTTGGTAAGTCGTATGTTTACGGCATTGCCCGGCTCTTCCGAGGTGTTTATAGGGGGAGTGGTGAGCTATGCGGCACAAGCTAAACAAAGCCTGCTTGACGTACCAACAGCGCTCATCGAGGAGCATGGGACTGTCAGCTCTCAAGTGGCAGAATGGATGGCCAGTCGGGTTCGTGAGAGACTAGGGGCGGATATCGGAGTTTCCATTACAGGCGTTGCAGGCCCCGCTTCTACGGAGAACAAGCCGGTTGGACTGGTTTACCTAGGACTATCGACCTCATTAAGGACTTATTCTATCGAGCTTAGACTTTCGGGGACAAGGGACGGGATCCAGACCCGAGCTGCCAAAAACAGTTTATTTATGCTGATTCAGCATCTAAAGAACGAAACTAATTGAATGCAAGGTGGTAAATTATGAATACTTTTTCAGATTTTGATTTGCATCGGAATGTACATCGCGCCGTTCATGACATGGGCTTTGAGGAGCCATCTCCTATTCAGGCTTCAGCTATTCCACTTATTCTCCAAGGGAAAGATTTGCTAGGCCAGGCTCAAACCGGTACAGGGAAAACAGCTGCTTTTGGTATTCCTCTGATTGAAAAGATGACGAATGAGATGAAGGTGCAAGCCCTTGTACTAACCCCTACGCGGGAGCTCGCCATCCAGGTGTCAGGAGAGCTGAGAAAAATCTCGAAATATAAGCGGACCCGCACCCTGCCCATCTACGGAGGTCAGTCCATCGGACACCAGATACGTACGCTCAAGCAAGGCGTACAGGTTGTCATTGGGACACCAGGCCGAATCTTGGACCATCTTAGAAGAAAAACGCTTCGCCTGGAGGAAGTGAGCATGGTGGTTCTAGATGAGGCTGATGAAATGCTCGATATGGGCTTTATCGATGATATTAAGGAAATTCTAGCCCATACGCCTGATACTCGACAAACCCTTCTGTTCTCGGCGACCATGCCTAATGAGATCAAAGATTTATCCCGAAAATATATGACAAATCCAGAAACGGTTGCAATTAACCGTAAGGAAGTTACGGCACCATTAATTGACCAAGTGTACTATAAGGTGTTGGAACGCAATAAGATGGAGAGCTTGTGTCGTATCCTGGATTCCGAGGACATCGGCTTAGGAATCGTTTTCTGCCGCACCAAACGCGGGGTGGATGAATTGACAGATGCGCTGCAAGAACGCGGCTATATGGCGGATGGATTGCATGGCGATCTTAGCCAAGCGCAGCGCGATCGCGTAATGAAAGCGTTCCGCGATTCCACGATTGAATTATTGGTAGCAACGGATGTGGCAGCCAGAGGTATTGATGTAGGGAATGTGACGCATGTTATTAATTTTGACATCCCACAGGATCCAGAGAGCTATGTTCATCGAATCGGAAGAACCGGACGGGCAGGCCGAAAAGGGATTGCCTTAACCCTTGTGACACCGAGGGAAATGAAGCAGCTTATTACGATTGAGAAAGTAACGAAATCTCTCATTTCACCTAAGCATGTTCCGACACTTGAAGAAGTAGCTGAGCGTCAACAGGGACAGTGGAAGGATAAGATCGTTTCACTAATGTCAGAGGACGTTGATTTGTCCCTTTTTGACAACATCGTTGACGAGCTAAAGGAACAGTTTCCATTGGATAGAATTGCCGCTGCAGCACTTTATACCGCCTTCTCTTCCTCGCTCCAAGTGGGAGAAGAGGAAGAAGTGTATAATTTTGGGGAAACGGGAGCCACCAAGGGGATGGTGCGTTTCTTTATGAACGTGGGTAGAAATGTGGATATGAAGCCGCAAGACCTTGTGAAGGAAGTATCGGAAATGGTAGGCATCACTTCCAAGTCGATTGGCCGCATTGATATCTTCGAGAAATTTACATTCTTCGAAGTGACAGAGGACGTTGCGCCTTTTGTCTATGAAGCCCTTAGACAGTCTCGCATTAAGGGAGCACGCGTGAATGTAGAGCCGGCTAAGCCAAGAGGGGCTAAGGCCTAGTTATACAAGGCCATTGTAGATGGGCTTGGGGAGAGTCGAAGCACTCATGAGCTCCCTAGGCAGTCTGCGGACATTAGGTCCGTTAAGTGGGAACAATTAAGCTTGAATTACAGTCGAAAGGACATAGGTTCCGTTATTTTGTTAATATTTTACTCTTTTCACTTGTTTTTAAGTAAATAGAGGATTCAGTGTCCATTAATCCCCCTTAGTGGGGGCTTTTCCACGAAATAACGGAATTGATGTCCGTTGCATTAGCTCAAGCTCTAAAACTCCGCTTATCTTTTCACCATGATAAGACGGAGTTTTTGTTTTTTGGGCTTGAAAGCGCAGAATCATAAAAAAGAGAACGTTTGTTTGGAAAATGCTATTGGCAACAGCTTCGTTTTTAGGTATCATAGAGACGAAGGATGCAAAGCTAGAAATTGAGCTTTGGTCGTTACTCTAATTGTGGGAAGGGGAGAGCTTTTTTGTCTGATAGAAAAGCTGCCTTAGATATGGCGTTACGCCAAATAGAGAAACAATTCGGTAAAGGTTCCATCATGAAGCTAGGGGAAATGGCTGCCTCCGCAACCGTTTCAACGGTGCCAAGTGGATCCATTGCGTTAGATATTTGTTTAGGTATTGGGGGATATCCAAGAGGAAGAATTGTAGAGATATATGGACCGGAATCCTCTGGTAAAACAACAGTTGCTTTGCACGCTATCGCATCTGTACAGAAGAACGGAGGACAAGCGGCGTTTATTGATGCGGAGCATGCTTTAGATCCGGTCTATGCCCGGAAGCTAGGGGTTAACATTGACGAATTGCTTCTTTCTCAGCCGGATACGGGTGAACAGGCTTTAGAGATTGCAGAAGCGCTTGTTCGAAGCGGAGCAGTCGATATCATCGTTGTTGACTCGGTGGCTGCCCTTGTACCGAAGGCAGAGATCGAAGGGGAAATGGGAGATTCCCACGTTGGTTTACAAGCTCGCTTAATGTCCCAAGCGTTAAGGAAGCTAGCAGGAGCCATTAACAAATCCAAGACGATTGCTATCTTTATCAACCAGCTTCGCGAGAAGGTAGGGATCATGTTTGGTAACCCAGAGACTACTCCTGGAGGTAGAGCTTTAAAGTTTTATTCTAGCGTGAGATTAGATGTTCGACGTGCAGATACCATTAAGCAAGGTAATGATATGGTCGGTAATAGAACCAAGCTTAAAGTGGTTAAAAATAAGGTTGCCCCTCCGTTCAAGGCTTGCGAGGTTGATATTATGTATGGAGAAGGAATATCCCACGAGGGAAGCCTGTTGGATATTGGTTCCGATATTGACGTAATCAACAAGAGTGGGGCATGGTATTCCTATAATGGGGACCGTTTAGGACAAGGTCGAGAGAATTCCAAGCAATTTCTAAAGGATAACCCTGAGATTGCGAAGGCAGTTGAACGACAAATTCGTGATCACTATAGCTTAGATAATCCAGTCATCCAGCCTCAGGAGGACAGCGCTGATGAGTTGGAGGAGTTAGAGCTAGACTTTGAATAGAAACTAGTCTATAAGCAGTCTGACACGCACCTAGGGGAGCCAAGCAGACTGCTTTCCTGTGTCCGTTAATCTTAGCTAGTAAAGTAGGGATCCTAGTGAGCGAAAAACGAATCGAAGAACCAAAAATCACCTCGATCGAACAGCAGAAAAAGAATCGTTCCCGGTATAATATTTACATCAACGGTGAGTATTCCTTTGCTGTCCATGAAGATATTCTGGTGAAGTATAGGCTGATTAAGGGCAGAGAAATGGATCCTGAAGAGATGAAGGAAGTGCTGGAGGCTGAAGAACGAAATAAGGCTATGCAATATGGCCTCCGCTACCTCAGCTTTCGTCCCAGGACCATTACAGAGGTGAGAGATTATCTCATCAAAAAGGGCTTCATGAAAGAAGACGTCGAGCAAGTAATTGACTCCTTCATAGAAAAGAAGTATTTAGATGACCAGACCTATGCCAAGCAGTGGGTAGAAGAACGCAAACGACTAAAGCCTAGAGGCAGATATTTGATGAAAGCAGAACTGACGCAAAGAGGGGTTGGTGATGATGAAGCCAATCTAGCTATTGAGCAGCTTTCCTCGCAAGAGGAAAAAGAGATGATTGAAAGAT